>PLZT01000719.1 GCA_003152255.1 Methylocystaceae bacterium
CGTAGCGGCGGCTTTGGCGGCGGTGGCTTCGACAGTCCGCGTCCGCGCCGCGCCGCTCCCGACCCGTCCACCGCCGTCACCGTGAACGGCAAGGTGAAATGGTTCGACGAGACCAAAGGCTTTGGCTTCGTGCAATCCGACGACGGCGGCAAGGACGTATTCGTCCATATTTCCATTCTGTCGCCCTCCGGCGTCAGCCGTCTCGCCGAAGGCCAGCCGGTGACGATGCAGGTCGTCGATACGCAAAAGGGGCGCGAGGCGCTGTCGATCACGCTCGACTAAGCCTCGACGCCGCGATTTAGCGCCGCGACGCTCCGCAAGAGCTTCGCGGCGTTTTTTATTGGCGCGTCCGCTTTCCGCGGCAAACCTGGGGCGATTTCCCGATGAACATCGCGTGCTTGATCGAGATCATGGCGGCCCTGCGCACGCCCGGAACCGGCTGCCCCTGGGATCTGGAGCAGGATTTCCGTTCGATCGCGCCCTATACGATCGAGGAGGCCTATGAGGTCGCCGACGCGATCGAGCGCGGCGATCTGGAGGATCTCAAGGACGAATTGGGCGATCTGCTGCTCCAGGTGGTGTTTCACGCGCAAATGGCTGACGAGGCGGAAGTCTTCGCCTTCGACGACGTGGCCGGAGCGATCTGCGACAAGCTGATACGCCGCCATCCTCATGTTTTCGGCGAGGCGAACGAACTCAGCCCCGACGGCGTCGCGGCGCAGTGGAGCGAGATTAAAGCCCGCGAGAAGACCGCGCGCGCGGCGCGGCGGGAGGCCAGCGGCGAGGCGCCGCCGCGCGAAAGCGTGCTGGACGGCGTGCCAAAACCCCTGCCCGCGCTGACGCGCGCGATAAAGCTGCAGGAAAAAGCGGCCAAGGTCGGCTTCGACTGGGCGGACGCGCGTCTGGTGCTCGAAAAGCTCCGCGAGGAGACGCTGGAGGTCGAGGCGGAACTGTCAAACGAACCGGGCGCGGCGCCGACGAAGGCGCTCGGCGAGGAAATCGGCGATCTGCTATTCGTCGTCGCCAATCTCGCGCGCCACGCCAAAGTAGACCCCGAACAGGCCCTGCGCGCCGCCAACACCAAATTCGAGCGGCGGTTTCATCACATTGAAGCACGGCTGGCGCAGAAGGGCTCGGCGCCCGCTAGCGCCACGCTGGACGAGATGGAGGCGCTGTGGGTCGAGGCGAAGGGGTTGGAGGGGAAGTAAGGGGCTTTGTCCCACAAAGCGAGGGTTGTGTTCATGAAACCGGAACGTATGCGCGGCCGTTACAGCGCCAGCGCGCAATTTTTTCACTGGCTGTCGGCGCTTCTGGTCGGGCTCGCTTGGCTTCTAGGCCAGTTGCGCGAGGATTTCGAGCGTGGCGAGCCGCGCCGGATCGTCGATTTTGTCCATGTGTCGTCCGGCCAATTGATCGTCGCTCTGCTGGCGCTGCGCATCATATGGCGCTTTATCGATCCACCGTCGCCAGAGGCGAGCCCGGCCGGCCCTTGGGCCGATCGCGCCGCGAAATTCGCGCATATCCTTCTTTATGTCCTCTTGATCGCGGCGCCAGCGGCGGGAGTGGTCACGCTGTTCGCGGATGGCAAACCGATGCCGTTGTTCGGTTTAGGCGAAATCGCTTCCCCCTGGGTCAAGGACAAGGCGCTCGAACACTCCGCCAAGGAAATCCACGAGTGGTTGGCCAATGGGCTGATCGTCCTCGCCGCGCTTCACGCAAGCGCGGCGCTCGCGCATCACTTCCGGCTGCGCGACGGCGTGCTGAAGCGGATGCTGCCGCGATGGATCGCGGAGTGAAGCGGCGCTCAGGCGGGCGGCGATCGCGCGAGAGTTCCCTAGGCCACCCGCGCCGCCGCCGGAAACCGCCGCGCCAGTTCGCCAAACCTCTCCGGCGCGACGCGCAGCAACAGTCGCACGTCGCCTTCCGGCAGCGGCTCGCGCTCCAGCACCTCGGCGTGGCTGTAGGCCCAGGCGAGGCCTTCGCCATCGGCGCGGTCTAGCGTCAGCGCCAGCGTCACGCGGCCGGCGGCGAGCAGCGTCTCGACCCGCAGCAACAGCGCCTCGATCCCCTCCCCGGTCAGCGCCGAGACCAGCATGGGGCGTTCGGCGTCGTCGTCCCGCCGCGCGGAGAGCCGCATCCCCTCCAGCCGCTCCGGGTCGAGCGCGTCGATCTTGTTCCACACTTCGATGGTCGGCTTACGGTTTTCGCCGGCGAGGCCGAGTTCCTCGATGATCTTCTCGACGTCGCACCCCTGCGCCTCCCAGTCTTCGTGGGAGACGTCGCGCACATGCAGCACCACATCGGCCTGCGTCACCTCCTCCAGCGTCGCGCGGAAGGCGGAGATCAGCATGGTCGGCAGGTCGGAGATAAAGCCCACCGTGTCGGACAGCAGCGCCCTGCCCCCATGCGTCAGCCGGATTTCGCGCAAAGTCGGGTCCAGCGTCGCGAACAGCAGGTTTTCGGCGAAGACGCTCGCCTTTGTGAGGCGGTTGAACAGCGTCGATTTGCCGGCGTTGGTGTAGCCGACCAACGCGATCACCGGATAGGGCACGTCGCGCCGCGTCTTGCGATGCAGGCCGCGCGTGCGCTTGACCTTATCGAGCTCGTTCTCGATGCGGCGCATCCGCTCCTCGATCAACCGGCGGTCGGTTTCGATCTGCGTTTCGCCGGGGCCGCCGAGGAAGCCGAAGCCGCCGCGCTGGCGTTCAAG
>PLZT01000120.1 GCA_003152255.1 Methylocystaceae bacterium
AAAATGTCAAAAACATATTGCGCTGCAAAAAATGAATGCCGTGTCTCGGCGCCTGCGTCGACGACGAGCATGTCTATCGGTTCGCTCAAGCAAGAGCGATATCGCCAGCGCCTAAGCAACTACGACGAGCGCCTGAAGAACAGGGTGCCAGACTCAACCGCGCCCGAGCGTCCCGAGCCGTCGAAGTTCTGACCGGATCATAAACGGAATGATGGCTGGCGCCGCGCCGCATCGGGAATTCTTGTACACTCGGCGAACAGACAGGAGACGAATCAGTGGCGGCTGATTTGCGCTTGATTTGAGCTGTTGCTTCGTAAACAAATGCCTTAATGAAGAAACTTAGCCTGAATACCTGATCGATTGCACCGGAGAGAAAGCTCATGACTGAGAACGCCGCCAACCTCGAACTTACCGCCGACATTGTATCCGCCTACGTCTCAAACAACTCACTGCCAGCTTTAGATCTTCCCGGGTTTATACAGTCGGTTCATGTCGCGCTGGTTGGGCTTGCGACGGGCCAAGTCACTGCCGCTGAAGCTGCCCCTCAGAAAGAGCCTGCTGTTCCGATCAAAAAATCGGTGACGCCCGACTTCATCATTTGTCTGGAGGACGGCAAGAAGTTCAAATCGCTTAAGCGCCACCTGCGCACGTCGTATTCCATGTCGCCTGAAGAATATCGTGTGAAATGGGGTCTATCGTCCACCTATCCGATGGTTGCGCCGAATTATGCGAAGACGCGGTCTGAATTGGCGTTAAAACTGGGTCTGGGACAGAAACGTCCGAAAGCTAGGCGCAAAAACGGCAAGTGATTTATAGGGGATGGGGCCGCAGGGTCGGCTTGGCTCATCCTGGATAAAGACGCATTCAACGACCGGTGACGGCAAAAAGCTGCAGCGCGGCCGAGGTTAGTTATTATCACGCCACCCGCTGCTTTGTCGCTGGGCGAAGAATCCTCGCCTGCCCGAGCATCGAGTCCTGCGCAGCGACTCGGACGGCTCCGATCAGCATGTATCGCTGCGACGGCCATCTTCACCCTCCACGAGCTTGCCGCGCTCAAAAATGATCACGACCACGATCGCAACCAAAAGCGGAAGAATCAAATAGAACAGACGAAAGACGAGCAGCGCCGACAGCACTTTCAGGCGCGGCACGTCGGACATGGCCTTGATGAACAACAGTTCGAACACGCCCAGACCGGCGGGCGCGGTGGAGATGAGCGCCGCTGAAAAGGAAAAGAGAAACGTGCCCAGCACGACGAGAAAGCCGGGATTGCCGACTTCAGGCAGCGCGAAATAGATGATGCCCGCCGCGCCAACCAGCTCCATGGGCGCTGCGAACAACTGCCTAGCCATGATCCGCGGGCGCGGATAGACAATTTGTAATTTGCCGATCGTAAGCGGATGGAAACGCATCAGCGAGCCAATGACATAGAGCGCGACGACCGCGAGACAGCCGAGCCCGATCGTAAGCGCTGTATCTGGATCAGTGATGATCCCGGGCAGCATACCCGACAGTCGCAGCATCATCGAGGGATGGGTCGTGAGCAGCAGGCCGCCGAGCAAGACGCTGCCAAATGCGAAGGTGAAGGCGCAGAACGCGACAAGCACGGCCACCTGCGCGGCGGTCAGCCCCTTCGTCGAGTAAGCGCGGTAGCGCACCATGGCGCCGGAAAAAACAGAGGCGCCGATATTGTGTGACAAGGCATAGGTCGTGAAGGAACAAATGGAGATGTAAATCCAAGAGATGTGCTTCACGCCAAGTTGCAGCAGCGCAATGTGGTCGTACGAGGCAAGCGCGGCGTACGCCACCAGGGTCGATGCGCCGGCGGCGAGATAAGCAGGAAGGGGAATAGCTTTCAGGTCGGCCCAAACTTCAGCCCCGACGGACTCGCCCCTTAACTCGTGATAAAGCAGATAGAAAGAGCCGACTACGGCCAAAAAGCCTATGAGCGGCCAAAGACGTTCCAATGTTTTTTTCATGCGGCCCCTATCGGCAGGGATTGTGGTCGCCCTCTCGAACGGTCGCAGTCGAGCCGTATTGCCTTCCCTGGCATGGTCGGACCGCCTCCACAAGCCTAAAACCGGTATCCGCCGGATGACGCGGCCTTGGACGCCAATCCCATTAGACGAGCGGCCCTCGCCTGCTTGAGCATCGGGTCCACGGCCGCTATCAGTAAGTCGATAAACTCATACGTCAGTATCGAAGCAGTGTCTTGCTCGCTCTTAGGCAAGCTCATTGTCGCGCTCGCCCGGTGTTGCCTGCAAACTCGGCGGGGAGCAAAAAGAGTTGGGTTCACCGTCGCTGGACGGAATGGCGAGGATGAGATGCACAACTTCTCTCGAACGCTTACTCCAGAGCAATTCGATGCGAAAGTCGTGATCCACGCCGACGGAAGTTACGCCTATTCATATGATGGCGTTCTCATTTTTGTCCCCGCCTTGGCGCAGGTCGGTCACGCGGGCTTTTGCGCGCGTTGCGAGGGACAACTCAGAAAACTCACCGCGCAATTGCTGAAAGAGGGATTTTGCAAAGCCGAGTATCAGGGGGGCGGTCGCTATGCGGTGATCTTTGAAGGCGCCCGCGCGAAAGGGGAGCGGTTGTCGTTCCTCTCCCGCGAGACGCCGGTGTTCAGCATCACGCCCCAGTTCGACGGCACCGTTGAGATCGGAGCTTTCCATTCGGACGCTATCGCGCAACGCAGATTCACAGAGTCCGGCGCAAAGATAAATGGCCTTCTCACCGTGATGGTCGACAGGGGGGTCAAGGTCCTCAGACACAACGCGCCGACTAAACCGTCGGTAAATGGTTTCTTCGCTGGGTACATGTGGCGGATCACGTCTCCAGACGCTGATCCCTTCATGATCGTCCGGCCGGCGCAATAATCACTGTGGCGGCGGTGCGGCGAGTTCGACCCAGGATCATTTTATGGTAGTGGCGCGCGCGGCTACACGGAGTCTCTCGCGATAGTGGGCAGGTTGTCTGGGAGTTTGGCGACGCGGCGCCATAGTTCGCCGAGTAGCCGGGTCCTCGTAATCGTATGGTTCGGCCAAATCTATCGTGTGATCGTGGGTGTCGTCAGACATTGAGCCTCAGCGCCTCATTGATGGTGATATGCGTATGGGTTCTGGAGACGCTACACGAAGAAGCTCCCATTAAGTTCTTAGAGTTTAAGTATGATGGAAGTGAATCTGCTCGACGTGAACGCATTTTCGAAATATGCGATTCATAACTTCGGTGTAAAATTACGTTTTTCAGTGTATTTTCACGCACTTGACGAGGCAACCGACTGCCTATATACTTTTTATGGTTGATGAGTCGGCGCGACAGGCCGTCGCTATCGCTACCAATACAATGTGATGCTTCGAAGGGCGCTGCGGCGTCCTTTGTGATTCTTGAGGGAGGTTCGCGACTTAAGCTGGGCTATTGGTGCCCTAAAAACATACAGCCCGCGACGGCTCACTTGTCGCGGTGATCATCGAAAGCAGGGCGCGCCTTCGCGCTGAGCGGTAGCCGCTGCCCTAATCGTACCTCGCAATCGTCAAGTTCGAAAATGCCGGCGTCATGAGCGGCGGTAGCTGACTCACGCCCGGGCGCGATCAAGGGAGATTCCCATGCTCGGCAAACAAGCCAAAATCGTGTCGCCCGACACGCTGCGGCGCATGCTCGATTATACTCGTCAAACCCGTCAGCCAAAGCGCGACACTGTCATAGTACTGCTGTCGGTCAAGGCCGGCCTCAGGGCCTGCGAAATCGCCGGTCTTGAGTGGTCGATGGTGATGACCGACGCCGGTGAAATCGGCGACATCATCGATATTCGCAACGCCATCGCCAAACGCGGCTCGGGTCGTCGCATTCCCATGCACCCGAGCTTGCAACAGGCGCTGGTTGAACTGCGGTCCGTGCGAACCTCCGACACCCATATTGTCGCATCGAACCGTGGCGGGGCAATGCGACCGAACAGCATCGTCAACTGGTTCGTGACGATATTCGCCCAACTTGAGCTCGACGGCTGCTCATCGCATTCGGGGCGACGCACCTTCATCACCACCGCCGCCAAAAACGTGTATCGCGCCGGGGGCAGCCTGCGCGACGTGCAATTGCTGGCCGGTCACCGGTCGATCGACACCACCCAACGCTACATCAAGGGCGACACCCAAAGCCAGCGCCGGCTAGTGAGCCTGCTGTGACGGTCGACCTTGCCAAATCGAGGAAACAAACCATGAATCATACCAGCCATTGTCGTTTCGTCAACCCCCGCGTTGACCGCATTCGCTCGCTCAACGACGCCCTTCGAACCAGCCTCACCGGTGGCCGCGTCATATTTACGCAAGGGGTCGCGGCGCTGGGGCCCGAAGCCCAACGGGAAATCATCGAGGCGTTGAGGCGCTATGACGACTTCGACGCCGACAACGAACCTTACGGCGAGCATGACTTCGGCATG
>PLZT01000506.1 GCA_003152255.1 Methylocystaceae bacterium
TTTCAGAGAGGTTCTTTGCCACTTGGATAGCTTCGCTCGCAACTGGAGTTGTCAACTCTGCCGCTGTCGGTTGCGCGCCGGCGATTCGGGCCGGAGGCGGATTTACGACAGGATTCAGGGCGGTTATGTCTTGCGGTTTTACGGTGTGGGTGCTTTTCTCCTGCTTTTTATCAGCGGCTAAATTTTTCACGGATGCCGTCGCGTTGCTTTTTTGCGCCAAAATCACGCCTTTCTTGGCCGAACTCTTGGAAGCAGGCGCGGCCTGCCTGCCGGTGGCGATCTTGGCGCCCCCTCGCGCCGCGGTCTTCGCGGTCACAGGCTTTGTTGCGTTCTTCGCCAGAGCGCCCTTGCCGGAGTCTGTCTTCTGACTCGCGATGGCTTTCTTGGCCTCGGTTTTTTTTGCGCTGGTCTTACCCGCGGTCTTGGCGGCGCTTTTCGTCGGGTGTTTCAACGCCTTCTTAGCAGAAGCCTTCGTCGCTTCCTTCGCGGCGGAGCTTGCGCTCCGCGCGGAGACCTTGCGAGTGGCCGGGACGCCTTTGGCGTTGCCGCGAACATTCTTGCTCTGCCCTTCATTCGATGAATTCGCTTGCTTTCTCGCGGTTTTGGCGGATTTCGCCCGCCGCTCCGTCGAGGCTTTCGAACTCTTGGCGGCTTTCCTGTTCGACGGCATACGCGTCACACTCCTCTATCGCCCCGCTTTGGAGACGGGGCAAACCTCGCATGACTCGCCCACTATACCGCTCCACGGAATCGGCTTAGCGGCGCCGCGCGAGCACCGGAACGACGAAACTCAAACGTGCTGACTCGAATTGAGCCCTGAAGGGGCTCGTTGGACCGACTCGTCCCCTTGTCGGAGACGCATGCCAAGATATTCTTGCCTTTTTGCGACGCACTCGCCTTGATCCGAATGAAATCACGGCATGTGCGACCAAAACACGTTCCACGAATTCAAAGCTGGCGCCCCTCGCCTTAGGCCAAACGGGGCTTGCTCTTGACTCCAGCACCATATATCACGTTGTTTGGCTAAAATCAAAGGCGCTCGCTTCTTAAGCGCCGACCGCCGTGCGCGGCGTCCGCCGTCCTTATGCGAGGTGTAAGGAATTGCTCGGTGTTAACCAACCATAAATGTTTTCGATCGCCCGCACTCGGATAACCGGGTCATTGCCCGCACTAGTCGCCTTCACCTGCTTCGGGAGAGAAATAAGCCTCGAATTTGCCCGGCTTGCCATCCCACTCCTTGGCGTCGGCCGGCGGCTCGCGCTTGATCGTGACATTCGGCCAGTTTTGCGCGTAATCAGCGTTCAGCTTCAGCCAAGGCTCAAGGTCCGGCTCGGTGTCGGGCTTAATGGCGTCCGCTGGGCACTCGGGTTCACAGACGCCGCAGTCAATGCACTCGTCCGGATGGATCACCAACATATTCGCGCCCTCATAGAAGCAGTCCACCGGACAAACTTCCACGCAATCCATATATTTGCACTTGATGCAATTTTCCGTGACGACATAAGTCATGGGGAGTTCCCTATCCTGTGGTGGGCTTGCTAACGCCTTTGCTTTTCCGATGCAAGCGGGAGATGAAGCGTGCGCGCCGTCGCCTTGGCGTCGTGAGGGCTTTCGCGTGAAGTTGCGGGACCGTCTTGAAATATCAATAGGCTCGGAAAGAATCATGGAAAAAGAATCCTCGGTCGCGACAGCCTTGGCGCCACGGATGACCGCGCGGGCCTTGTTGCTCGGCGAGCGGATCGACACCGGCGGCCTGGAGCGGGCCGATCTCGTTTCGACCGCGCCGCTGGCCTTCCCCACCGGACAAGCCGGTTTCGTCGTGCTGTACAAGTTTGGCGTCGCCGTCCTGTTTGGCCTGTCGCCGCTGGAGGAAGACGAAGTGCTGGGCCAACTCGGCGCTCGCGTCGCCGGGGCGCTGTCGCGTCACGACGACGAGACGCTGGTGCTCGAGCCGGCCGCGGAAGGGGAGGAGAAGCCTCTCGCCAACGGCCATCTCGCGGTCAAGGACTTCACCGGGCCGCGCCTTTTGGTGATCGCCGACGCGCTGGCCAAAAGCGTGGCTCTGGCCCGCGACGAACGGCGGGTCAACGCGGTGTTCGACACGATCGAGCCTTTCGCCGCCACGCTGGCCAGCACCGGACGGCCGCCCTGGAAGCGCCGCGCCATGCTCGAACTGATCGGCCAGACGCTGCTGGTCCAGCATCGCGTCTCGGGTCGCGTCGCCGTCGAGGACAAGCCAGATGTATTGTGGGATCGACCCGACCTCGAACGCCTCTACGCCCGCCTCGAGGACGAATATGAGCTCGCGGAGCGCGGCCGCACGCTGAAAGCCAAGCTCGATGTGATCGGAGAAACCGCGCGGGCGTTCACCGAGATCATCGACGCCGATCGCTCCGTTCGCCTGGAATGGACGGTGGTGATTCTGATTCTCGCCGAGATCATTCTCTCGCTGGCGCAGATGGTCTTTTTTCGTAACGGACATTGATTCGGACGGCTCGTTTACGCAAAAACCTGCTCCAGCGCGGCAAGGATCCGCGTCTCCATGTCCTCGCCCTCCAACCAGAGAAAGCTGGGCAATTGATGGCGCGCGAAAGTGACTTGGCGCTTGGCGTAATGGCGGGTATCGCTCTTGCCCCGCTCGATCGCCTCGTCCAGCGACATGCGTCCGTCGAAAAAGCTTAACAAATGGGGGACGCCGTGGGCGCGCATCACGGGAAGCAGCGGATCGAGCCCGCGAGAGCCAAGCGCGCGCGCTTCATCCAGTGCTCCGGCCTCGATCATTTTGTCGAAGCGCGCATTTATCCGAGCGAAGAGTTCAGGCCGAGAGGGCGCGATGAAAAAGGCGGGGCAGGCGACGGAATCCAGCAGCGGCGGGGTCCGAGCGCCCTGAAGTTGCGCCAGTGATCGTCCGGTGGCCGCGAAAATTTCCAGCGCGCGCAAAATCCGCTGCGGGTCGCTTGGCCGAAGCCGGCTGGCCATGATCGGATCAACCCGCGCCAGCTCCGCGTGAAGCTCTTGCGGGGGCCGACCCCGCGCGCCCTCGCGCACCTTCGCGCGCACCTCCGCCGGCACGGTGGGAATGTCGGAGAGGCCCTGTAGCGCCGCCTTGAAATAAAGGCCGGTGCCGCCAGCGACCACCGCGACCCGCCCTCGCGCCGCGAGTTCNNAATCCGTAGGTCGCGATAAACCTGCATCGAATCGGCGTTGACGACCTCGCCGCCATGGCGCCGCGCGACGCTTTGGGCCAGCGCCGACTTGCCCGAAGCGGTCGGGCCTGCGATGAGGATGGCGCGCGGCGGCGCGAGCTTCTGCGGCATGGACCTATTCGCAACGAAAGGGTCGGGATGTCAAAGTCCGCTGTCGAACTGGTCGCGACTTTTGTCGCGGCGCCCGGCGAGACATTCACTTTGGATGTGGCCGCGCGGGCGCTCGCCGCGGCAGGCGCCGAAGCCTTTGCGACGCGGTGGCTTGGCGCGGGCGTCGCTCTCGACCTTTATTTCACGGCCGCGGGCCCGCTGCCAAGCCTTGGGCCGCTGATCGAACACGCGCTCGGCAAATGGCCCGTCGACGTAATCGTGCAACCGCTTGGCTCTCGCCGCAAGGCGCTGCTCGTCGCGGACATGGATGCGACAATAATCGCGCAGGAATGTCTCGACGAATTAGCGCGAATGATCGGGCAAGGCGAAAAAGTCGCCGCGCTCACGGCGGCGGCGATGCGCGGGGAAATCGACTTTGAAGCCGCGCTGACCACGCGCGTCGCCCTCTTCGCCGGCGTTGATGTCGCGACCGTCGAGGAAATTGTCGAGCGTCTGACGCCCAACTCCGGCGCGCAAACGCTGGTCGCCACGATGCGCGCCCATCGCGCTCATACGGCGCTTGTTTCCGGCGGATTTACGCTGTTCGCCGCGCCTATCGGGAGGCGCCTTTGTTTCGACGAGGTCTTCGCCAATCGGTTGGAGATTGATCACGGTCGGCTAACCGGACGAATCACCCCGCCGATCCAGGGAGCCGAGGGCAAGGGCGAAGTCTTGACCTCTTTGCGCGACGCGCGGTGTCTTCCACGCGAGGCGACCTTGGCTGTCGGCGATGGCGCCAACGACATTGAAATGTTGGGGCTGGCGGGCCTTGGCGTCGCCTATCGCGCCACGCCGCAAGTCGCGGCCAAGGCGAGAGCGCGACTAAACCGCGCCGACTTGACCGCGCTGCTCTATGCGCAGGGTTATACGCGCGAGATGTTTGTGGAGGCGTGAAAAAACCTCCTCCGCGACTTACGGAGGAGGTTTAGACGCGGCGTCGCTTCCGCCTGAACTTATTCGAGCGCCAACGCCACGAAATGCGTGTCGCCGTGACCGTTGGCCACGATCAGGAGAGCCGTCTTTTTGCCCGCGTCCTTGAGCACCTTGACCTTTTTAGCCGCGTCGGCGGGATCGGAGACAGGCTCTTGGTTGATTTCAAGAACGATCTCGCCCGGCTGGAGGCGCTTTTCGCCGGCGTCGGAGCGCGGGTCGACCCTCGTGATCACCGCGCCGGATTTGACCGATTCCTTGATCTGGAAGCGGCTGCGCAATTCGTCCGATAGCTTCGACAATTCCAGGCCAAGCACGGTCTGGACGGCCGGTTTTTCGCTCTCTTGGGCCTCGCCGCTCTCCTTGGCGGCAGCTTTCTCGCCGTCTTCGAGACGTCCCAGCTTGATCGTCTTGGTTTGCTCCTTGCCGCCGCGAACAACGACCAGTTCGACGTCCTTTCCGACCGGGGTCGCCGCCACGAGCTTGGGCAGATCCCGCGATTCCTTGATCGGCTTGCCGTCGAATTTAACGATCACGTCGCCGGCCTTGACGTCGGCGTGCTTGGCCGGGCCCCGGTCGTCGACGCCCGCGACAAGAGCGCCGCGAACGGCGCCGAGGTTGAGGCTTTCGGCGATCGCGTCATCGACATTTTGGATGCGCACGCCGAGCCAGCCGCGCCGAGTCTCGCCGTATTTTTGCAATTGGTCGATGACCGGTTGGACCGTGTTGGACGGGGTGGCGAAGCCGATCCCGACGGAGCCCCCGGAGGGCGACAGAATCGCCGTGTTGATGCCAATGACCTCGCCGTCCATATTGAAGAGGGGACCGCCGGAATTGCCCTTGTTGATGGCGGCGTCCGTTTGGATGTAATTATCGTAGGGACCGCTGTCGATATTGCGGTTGCGCGCCGAAACGATGCCGGCCGTCACCGAGCCGCCAAGGCCAAATGGATTGCCGACCGCCAGAACCCAGTCGCCAACGCGCGATTTGTCGCTGTCGCCAAATTTGACCGCCTTCAACGGCTTCTCTGGCTTTACGCGCAGCACGGCGACATCGACCTTCTGATCCTTGCCGAGGATTTCGGCCTTCAGTTTCTGGCCGTCTGTGAAGATGACCGTTACTTCGTTGGCGTCGGCGATGACGTGATTGTTGGTGATGATTATGCCGGAAGCATCGATGACGAATCCGGAGCCCAGCGAGCCCGGCTTCCTTGGGTGCGGCATTTCCGGCGCGTTTTGGCCGTGCTGCTGTTGCTGGCGCCTGAAAAATTCCTCGAACAGGTCGTCGAAAGGAGCGCCGGGCGGGAGACCGGGAGGCGCCTCGGCGCCCTTAACGGGTCTGGTTTCCGTCTGGATCGCTGAAATATTGACAACCGAGTCGGACACCTGCGCCGAAAGATCAGCCAGCGAATCGGGGCCTTTCGCGCTGGCGGGCGCGAGTGTCAAGAAAACGGCCGCCAAGCCGCTCAGCAGCGCGCTCGATGTGGCGCGAACAACGGAAGTCATATGTTTCTCCCAGTAGAGCCGCAAGATCTGCCCTAAGTGTAGCGGTAACTCGCCGTCCATGCCTGGATCAACGTATTTATGACGCCGGGCGCGTTAATGTTTCTTTTCTTGCTCGTCCGCCGCTGCGCTCGACCCCACTTGGGCTTTTTGCCCCCCTGGCGCGCCAAAAAAACGAAAAAACTCCGACCGCGGACCAATCAGAAAGCGCGTGTCGCCCGATTTGAAGGCCGCCTCATAGGCCTGCATCGAGCGATAAAAGGCGAAGAAATCCGGGTCTTTGCCGAACGCTTCAGCGAAAATTCGGTTCCGCTCGGCGTCTCCTTCGCCCTTGATCTGGTCGGCTTGGCGCTGCGCCTCGGCTTTCAGCACGATCACGTCGCGATCCGCCTTGGCCGTGATTTTTTGCGCCTGTTCCGATCCCTGCGCGCGGTATTCCGCCGCTTCGCGGGCGCGCTCGGTCTGCATGCGGCCGAACACTTTTTCGGAGATTTGCTGCGGTAGGTCGACGCGCCTGATTCGGGCGTCGATGACCTCGACGCCAAATTTATGCGCCTCGAGATTGGCCTGCTCTCTGATCTTGACGATCAGGGCGGCGCGTTCGTCGCGCACGATCTGTTGCTGATTGGCCTCGCTCAGCACGCGCCGCACCGCGGAATTGAGTACCGACGCCAGCTGGTTGTTGGCGCCGAGGATACCGCCCACGGTTTGGTAGAATCGCAGCGGATTGACGATCTTATAGCGGACGAAACTGTCAACCTCGAGCCGCTGGTTGTCGGAGGCGAGCACTTCGAGGTTCGGACTCTCGGCCGAGAGAATGCGATTGTCGAGGAACACCACGTTTTCGATGAAGGGAATCTTGATATGCAAGCCGGGCTCGGTGATGAGGCCGCGTCCCGCGACAGGTTCGCCCAGACGCAACACGATGGCCTGCTCGGTCTGCGAAACGGTGAACAGGGCGCCGCCGCCGACAATCACGATAAGGAGAAGCAGGGCCGCGACGAGGAAGGAAAAGGTTTTCATTTGCGGGCTCCGCCCTGGAAGGGCGCGAAAGCGGGAAGCGGCACGAAGGGAGAAACGCCGCCGCCCTGTTGTTCGTCGAGGATCACCTTGTCGGCTCCGCCCAGAACACGCTCCATCGTTTCAAGATAAAGGCGCTCACGGGTCAGCGCTGGCGCGCGCTTATACTGTTCGTAAATCTGGGTGAAGCGCGAGGCTTGCCCTTGCGCCTCCGCCACGGTCTGCTCGCGATAGGCCTCGGCCTCCTGCAGAATGCGCGCCGCCGCGCCGCGCGCTTCCGGCACGACGCGATTAGCATAGGCGTCGGCCTCGTTGCCGAGGCGCTGCAAATCCTGCTGCGCCGCCGTTACGTCGCGGAAGGCGGTGATGACCTGGGCGGGCGGATCGACCGACAACAACAACACCTGAACGACCTGCACGCCGCTATGATAGCTGTCGAGAATTTTCTGCATCAGCAGTTGCGACGCCGGCTCGATCAATTTGCGGTCGGCGGTGAGAATTTTTTGGATCTGCGCCTGCCCAACGATTTCGCGCATCGCGCTTTCAGCGACCGCCTTCACGGTGATCGCCGGCTCGAAGATGTTGAAGGCGAAATCCTCGGGGTGAACAGGATCTATTTGCCAGATCACGCGGAATTTGACGTCGGCGATGTTCTCGTCGCCGGTCAGCATCAGGCTTTCCTCCGGCGCGTCCGGCGCCTGCGGCGCGTTCCGCCTACGGCCCGAGGCGGCCTCGTCGTGAAAACCAATCTCAATGGCATTACGGTCGGTCACGGCGAGTTTAATCACCGAGCCGATTGGACCCGGCAGATTATAATTGAGACCCGCCTGCGTCTTGCCCTGATATTTGCCGAAAATCAGGTTGAGGCCGATCTCATTGGGGCCAACCGTGTAAAATCCCGACAACAGCCAAGCCAGCACCGTCAGCAGGGCAAGGATCGCCGCGCCACGCCCGCCAAAGCCGGACGGCAGAATCTGCCTCAGCCCTTCCTGGCTGCGCCGCAGCAATTCCTCAAGGTCCGGAGGCGTCGCCCCGCTGTTTGGGCCGGAGCCCCATGGCCCGCCCTTTTGTCCCCACGGATCATTGTTCTGATTGCGCGGTCCGCCTTGATCGCTCCAGGGCATTTCATCTCTTTTTAGCTGTCTTCCAAAGCCCAGGACGCAACGTCCGGCTCGGACTTTTTACGCCGGATGCTCGCAGTCTCACACCGCCCGCTCGCGAATTATATAGGCCTTCGCCCAAGCGAGCGCAATTCGTCGCGCTGGATTGCCCCCGCCGCCAACAAACAGCGCCCCACAAGACCTCGCCCGCGAAATGGATAAAGGCTCGGGTCGAGGCCATTCGGCCATGACGCTTCAGGAAACGGGCTTATTGCGCTTCGCCCGCTTGTCCCTTCTTGCATTCTTCGCGGAATTTCTTGCGCGCCTTGCCGTGCAGTCCTTTCGCGTCGGCTTCCTTGGAACATTCCAACGAGTGGGCGGATTGCGGGTGTTTCCCGGCGCCCGCGGCGGGGGCGGTAGCCGAAGGCCCGGTGGCCGAGGGAGCGGGCGACGCGGGAGCCGGCGTCTGCGCGAAAGCGGCGCCCGTCAACATCGCCGCGGCGAATCCGAACGCCATCACTTTTCCAAATGTCTTCATTGTGTTAACCTTTGCTATATTCATCGCTCTCTCCCTCTCGTCCGATCGTGAGCCGACTCCGACCAACTTCGCCTCAGGGCTTTTTGAGCGACGGCGCACAATCGCGCGAATGAGGCGCGCTTGGCAAGGAAATTTGTCCCACTGACGCCGCTGCAGAATTTAATCGAGGCGTTTCTCTTTAATCGCCGTGTCGTTATTAAAACCTCGCGGTTGGTTAACTTGTGATCGAGGCGCTCTGATCAAGCGCAGGGGCGACGTGGGCGACAAAAGCCTCGGAGTGACAGAGATATTCGATCCGGGCCGTTCGAGCATGGCGACGGCGAGCGCGCTCTCGCCGATTTCGACGTCCAGGAAGGACGCGCGCCATGGAATTAGCGGTCCCGTAGGAGGCTCTCATAAACGTCTAGCGTCGCCGCGCACATGCTTTCGATCGAGAAGCGGTCGCACACGAATTCTCGCGCCCTAATGATCAGAGTCTCTCGCGCCGAGGCCGTGAGCGTAAGGGCCTCCGTGATGGCCTCCGCGAGCGCCCTCGCGTCGGCCGGCGGAACACGCCATCCGGTGGCCTGATGCGTGCTGGCTTGCGGCGGAGCCAGCACGACTTCGGCGGCCGCGCCGATGTCCGAGACGATCACCGGCGCGCCCACCGCCTGCGCTTCCACCGCGACGCGCCCGAAGGCTTCGGGATCCGTCGACGGGGCCACCGCGACCGCCGCGGCGAGATAGGCGGCGGGCATGTCGACGCAAAAGCCTGGCGCGCGCACGACGCCGGAAAGACCGGCTCTCTCGATCTGATGATCGAGGCCGCGCCTGAAATCGTCACTCCTCGCGTCGCCGACGAAGATGAAACGCACGTCGTCGAACCCCTGTGCGACGAGGCGCTTTGCCGCTTCGATCAGGACGAAATGTCCCTTGCGAGCGGTCAATCGCGCGGGCAGCAACACGACGCGCTGATGCGGTTCGACGCCCCAATCGGCGCGAAGCCGCTCTACCCGTTGGGGTTCGACCGCGAACGGCGAAAACTGCCGCAGATCGACGCCGCGCGGAATCACGGCGATGCGTCCCGCAGCTTCCGGATGAAGCCGCGCGACGCGTCGCGCCGTGTATTGCGAATTGGCGATCACCATGTCGCCGGCGGCCATGATCGCGTTGTAGCGCAGCTTGATCGGCGACGTTCCTGAATAGGCGCTGTGATAAGTGGTGATGAAACGCGCCCTGGCTTGACGCGCCGCGTAATAGGCCACCCAGGCGGGCGCCCGGGAGCGCGCGTGCACTATGTCGACGCCCTCGTCGCGAATGATGCGCGCGAGCCGCACCGAGTTGAGCGCCATCGCGAAGGGGTTTTTGGTGGCCGCCGGAAACGGCAGCCAGACGCCTCCCTTGGCCTGCAGTTCACTCACCATGCGTCCGCCGCGCGAGGCGACCAGGCTCCGCGCGCCGGCTTGCGCCAGCGCTTGCGCTATGTCCACGGCGCTGCGCTCGGCGCCGCCAGATTGGAGATCGGGGACGATCTGCATGACCGTGCGCCCGGCGATGGGACGGTCGAGCGGTGAATAGGTCGGACTGTCTCGAAACTTCAACATTACGCGCGGCCATTATTTGTATTTGCGAGAATCTTTCGCGCCGGACACAATCGCCTCCGCGCGTCCGCGAAGCCCGGGGCGACGAAAACCCGCCCCGGCCCTTCCGCGCCCGTGCCTCACGCGGTCATTCTCTTACGCCTTGTTTAATGAATTATGATCAATTGTCGCTCGATCAAGTTGACGGACGCCGGAGTTGTGGCGAGAGAGACTTAAGCGAAGCCAGGCGGCGGCTTTAGCTCATGAGAAAACAATCACATGAATGGCGAAAACCTCCCCGATTATCTGGAGATACCGCGTGCGGACGGGGCTCCGGGCTGGCGGATCGCGCGAAGGCTGCGCGAGGCGCGGGGCGCCGGCCGCGACCGGCCGGGTTTGGTGTGGCTCGGGGGTTTCGCGTCGGACATGCGCGGCGCGAAAGCGAGTTTCGTCGACGCCTACGCCGCGTCGCAAGGCCGCGCTTTGTTGCGCTTCGATTATTCCGGGCACGGAGAGTCGGCCTTCGATACGCCCGGTGGGCGCTTCGAGGATGGAGCGATCGGCGACTGGTTGGAGCAGAGCCTTTCGTTATTCGAAGTCTCGACACGAGGCCCGCAGATCCTGATCGGAACTTCGATGGGCGCGTGGATCGCCCTGTTGCTCGCCCGTCGTCTGAATGAAATCAGGCTTCGAGACCGACTGCGCGCGCTGCTGCTGCTGGCTCCGGCGGTCGATTTCACCGAGGAATTGCTATGGAAGACGCTTCCCGCGGCGGCTCGACGCGAGATCGCGGACAAGGGAGTATATGCGCGGCCATCCCCCTATGGGCCGACCCCGACGCCCATCACCCGCCGCCTGGTGGAGGAGGGTCGCGCCCACCTTTTGCTTGGCGGTCCGGTGCACGCCCATGCGCCGACGCACATCATTCAGGGAGTCTTGGACGAGGACGTACCTTGGCGTCACGCGCTGGCCCTCGCGGATCGTTTGGTGGACGACGCGGTGACGATTTCCTTCGTCTCCGGCGGGGATCATCGCCTTTCGCGGCCACAAGATCTAGAGCGCCTTGTAACGACGCTCGACGCACTTGGATAGGCGCGCGCGACCACCGACAAGCGGGCTGTGTCGGCTCGGGCGGCGCGACAGCCGTCGTTGTCCCGATCTTGCTTGACACTCTGCTGCTCGGCCATGATGCTGGCGAACAAATCGTTCGGCATATCGAACGAGAGGAGAAGATTTGACCCCTAGCCCACAGTCGTTCGACAGCGCTCCAACGGTCTCGGAGCGGCCTTCCGTGGTTTTTGGGCTCGACCAACCGCTCGTTACCGACGGCGGGGGGAGCATAGCGCCGTTGACCATTGGCTTCGAAACTTATGGCGCGCTCAACTCCGCGCGCAGCAACGCCATTCTCTTGTGTCACGCGCTGACGGGCGACCAATATGCCGCAAGCGTGCATCCCGTGACGGGAAAGCCGGGCTGGTGGGATGTGCTGGTCGGCCCGGGGTTGCCCTTCGACACCGACCGTTTTTTCGTCATCTGCTCGAACGTGGTCGGCGGTTGCATGGGCACGACCGGCCCGGCCTCGATCAATTTGGCGACCGGCCGCGCTTACGGTCTCGATTTTCCGGTCGTCACGATACGCGACATGGTGCGCGCGCAGGCCATGCTGATCGATCGTCTCGGCATCGACACGCTGTTTTGCGTGGCGGGTGGTTCGATGGGCGGGATGCAGGTGCTGCAATGGGCGGCGAGCTATCCCGAGCGGGTCTTCGCGGCCATGCCAATCGCCACCGCCGCGCGGCACTCCTCGCAAAACATCGCGTTCCACGAGGTTGGCCGGCAAGCGGTGATGGCGGACCCGGATTGGCGGGGCGGGCGCTATCTCGATGAAGGCGTGCGTCCGGAGAAGGGGCTCGCGGTGGCGCGCATGTCGGCGCATATCACTTATCTGTCGGAACAAGCGCTGCAGCGCAAATTCGGGCGCAAGTTGCAGGCGCGCGCCGCGCCGACCTTCTCCTTCGACGCGGACTTCCAGATCGAGAGCTATCTGCGCCACCAAGGTCTGGCGTTCGTCGAGCGTTTCGACGCGAATTCATATCTTTTCGTTACGAGAGCCTGCGATTATTTCGACCTCGCGGCGGATTACGGCGGCTCCCTGGCGCGCGCCTTCGCAGGCGCCAAGACGCGCTTTTGCGTGATCTCCTTCACTTCCGACTGGCTTTATCCGACCTCCGCCTCCCGCGCCATCGTTCACGCTCTGAACGCCGGCGGCGCCTCCGTGTCCTTCGTCGAGATCGCCAGCGACAAGGGACACGACGCCTTTTTGCTCTACGAGCCCGACTTCTTCGCGACCACGCGCGGCTTTCTCGAATCCGCGGCGCGCGCGCGCGCTATAGCTCCGGTCACGGCAAGGCGGTCATGACGACGAGTCTGAAAATCGCGCCCGGGCGTTTCGACCTCGCCGTGGTGGCCGATATTGTCGAACCGGGCAGCCGCGTGCTGGACGTGGGCTGCGGCGATGGTCTCTTGCTGCAAATGCTTGAAAGGCAAAAACAGGTTGACGGGCGCGGCGTCGAACTGTCGCAGCGCGGCGTGAATGATTGCGTCGCGAAAGGCCTCTCCGTGATTCAGGGCGACGCCGACACCGACCTCAGCGATTATCCCGAAGACGGTTTCGATTATGTGATTTTGTCGCAGACGCTGCAGGCGACGCAGCGTCCACGCGTCGTGCTCGACAATATGCTGCGCATCGGTCGAAGGGCCATCGTCTCTTTCCCCAATTTCGGTCACTGGCGCGTGCGCGCGGAATTGCTGCTGCGCGGCCGAATGCCGAAAACCCCCAATCTCGACTTCGCCTGGTATGACACGCCCAACATCCATTTGTGCACGATCCGAGACTTTGTCGAACTGGCCGACGAGATCGGCGCGCACATCGAACGCGGCGTCGCGCTCGACCGCGCCGGCGCGCCCATCAGATGGAAAGCGCCGTGGCCCGTGATGAACCTCTTTGGCGCGCAGGCCATATTCCTGCTTGAACGCGGTCGCGAAACGGGGCGCGACGCGAACCCGTAGCGAGCGCCGCGTCGATTGTCTGGCCGCCCCCAATAGCCATTCGTGTTGCACCGCAGTGTATAAAATCCCGGCCCAGCGGTCCCTGCGCGGGGATGTCGCCTTTCGCTTCGACCACTTCCGCGTTAACGTCCGGAGTTGGTCGAACCCATCGAGGGGGCTTCCTCCATGTCCTTATGAAGCCTTCGCGGCGGGAAGGCTTCGCATTGCAAATGCGCGAGCGGCGTGATGGAAAAAATGAGTTCGGCGGGGTCGCTTTGTTCGTTCGAAAGACGGACGGGCGTGAGGAAAGCAAGCGCCATGTCCGAATTACCGCCGTTGCGGGATTTCCCGCTGTTCGCTTCGCTCGACGAGGCGACGCTGCACCGCCTGACGCTCGACGCCAAGGTCGAGACCTATGCCGATGGAGACGTGATCTTTCGCCAAGGCGACGCCGTCGCGGCGATCATGCTCATCGTGCGGGGCTTCGTTAAGCTTTTGCGCACCGC
>PLZT01000513.1 GCA_003152255.1 Methylocystaceae bacterium
TACGCCTCGATGTTCGCGCTCCAGCTGTGAAATTGCGCCGAAGCGGGACCCCAGCCAATGTTGTCAGAACTCTTTGAAGTTGTGGCAGAAACCGGCAAACCAAAGGGGTTCCATTTTGACGCAAATGCGGTCCCGTTTCACGGGCTCTTTTCCTATGTAAATCAATTATTTGATCCAGACCGAACGTGGGGGGCCCGCTTTGGTGCAAATTCACACTTGCGGCTTGAAGAGCCGAGAGATAAAGCGTTCCCAGGTGAAAATGTCGACGGTCTTTGGTAATAATCCCATCGTCGGACGGTTCATCCGGACGGCCCGGGCCCTCCTCGGTCAACCCGGAGTTTCCGACCTCGGACACGGCGTAGCCGCTGCAAGAAAGGTTACAATACACATGCGCTGGTTCAAAAAACTGCCGTGGTCAAGGCAGTCCAGCAGGGATTACGCCGAAATACTTTTGGGCTCTTTTCTGGGGAGGAAACCGGATCCGACAATCCTAGAATATTATACCTCACTAATTTACAAAAGAGCCAGTTTTACAAAGATATTAGGTGAAATAAGACAAAACCAAGAATACAAAAGCAATTTCGGTTTTCGGAAAACGTCCGGCGTGGTCGATCGGCCCTGCGTATGGGCTGGTGAAAATTACCGCGCTTACACAAATGAAATCGAAATAGAAAGTATTCTAGTAGTGAAATTGGATCACATCGGTGACTTTATTTTGGCGCTCGACTCATTTGCGGCTCTTCGACGAGCGTTTCCTTCCGCGAAGCTAACGCTTCTCTGCGGCCCTTGGAACGCTTCGTTGGCGCGCTCAATGGGAATTTTCGAACGTGTGGCGACGCTGGATTTTTTCGCTCCGACCGCCGATGCGGAGCGGCCGAATTTTTCCCGGCAAGTGATGGGAGACATCGCCGAAACGCCGTTCGACCTCGCGATCGATTTGCGCGTCGATCCCGATACGCGGGTCGTGTTCGATCATTTGTCCGCGAAATATAAATGCGGTTATGTGAGCGGCGCCTGTGAGTCCGTTCTAACGATCGCGACGCCGCGCCCGATTTTTTTGCATTCCCACAGCCTCGGCAACAATCAAAGAATGATTATGTTGAGCCTCACCCACAGCGTCGTCGATTTTTTCCAGCATAACCCAGAATTGGGCGGCGCCGCGCTGCGGGAAAAACTCGCGGGGACGGTTAAATTCGACCTTTCGTTTCGGGACGGCCGCCCTCTCGTCGCGATGCACCCGTTTTCGGGGCGGGTGATCAAGAACTGGCCGATCGAAAATTTCATGCGGCTGGCATCCTGGCTGACCGGCGACATGGGGGCCGCGGTCGTTCTGCTCGGTACGAAAAGCGACGCTGATAGCTTGCCGAGCCTCGCCGAAATGGCGAAGTCGGCCAACGCAAACTCGCTCGTCGGCAAGACCTCTCTGCAAGAGGCCATCGCGATTATTTCGCAAGCCGATCTCTACATCGGCAACGACAGCGGCCTGACACATGTGGCGGCGCGGCTGGACATCCCGTCTTTGGCGATCTTCTCCGGCGTCGCGCCGATCGAAAACTGGGCGCCGTTCGGCAAGGATGTGACGATCATCCACGCGCCAGTCGAATGCGCGCCATGCTCTCTACCCTCCCTCGACTATTGTCCGAACGGCCATAAGTGCATCGGCGCGATCGATTTCGAATATGTGCGATCGGAAGTGCTGAGGAGGCTGGAGTCCTGTCTCAATCGTCAATGACAAAAGCGACTTCTCTCGTTCCAATGTCGAGCGTTCCTCGTTCAACATCGCCAACGCCGCGCATGGCCCTGTTGCAAAATGCGGTCGAGCCATTTAGGCGCTTGCTTCGTCGGTTGGCTGGAGGCTGAATCCATGTTGTGCGGAACCCCCAAGTCGGACGTTGCGAGCTGGCGCGACAAACGCATCTTCGTCCTCGGCGACGTCATGCTCGACCGGTTCGTTTTCGGGCGTGTCGAGCGCCTGTCTCCAGAAGCCCCCATCCCGATCCTGCATTTTCAGTCCGAAAAATTCATGCTCGGCGGAGCGGCGAATGTTGCGCGCAACATAGCCGCCCTAGCAGGCGAAGCCGTTCTCGTCGGGGTTCTGGGCGAGGACGAGCACGGTGATTTGATTGCGAGGTCCGTCGCCGAACTTGAACATATCGAAGGCTCCTTCGTGCGCGTGGCGCGCCATCCGACAACGGTCAAGACTCGCTTTGTCTCGGAAGGACAACAGATCATGCGTCTCGACGTCGAGCGCAGGCTCGATCTCGACGAAGACCATGTCGCCGAAATTTGCACTCGCTTTGAAGAGGTTGCGGGCAGGATCCACGCGGTAGTACTGTCCGATTATGCGAAAGGGGTTTTATCCCCTGTGGTGATCCGCAGGATCGTCGACATGGCGCGAGCGCGCGGCCTACCGGTTGTCGTCGACCCCAAGACGAAGGACGTACGCCGTTATTCCGGCGCCTCGGTGCTGACGCCTAACCGCTCCGAGGCGGCGATGCTCACCAATCTCGATTGCGACACGGATGAGACCGCGGAGGCCGCCGCCAAAGTCTTGCGCGATCTCGCGGAAGTGGATGCGGTCGTTCTCACGCGCGGCGCACAAGGGATGACCATCTACGATCCCGTCAATGGCGAAAGCCGACCATCATGCATTCCGACGGCGGCGCGCGAGGTCTTCGACGTGTCTGGCGCCGGCGACACCGTGGTGGCGGTCCTGTCGCTTGCCTTGGCTGGAGGAATGAGTGTTGCCGCGGGCGCTCGGATCGCCAATGTCGCCGCGGGGATCGTCGTGGGCAAGCGTGGCACCGCCGTCGTCAAGGCCAGCGAACTGGCCTCGGCGCTGCGCGCCCTGTCTGGCGCTAATCCCAAAATTGTCGCCGCTGAGGCCGCCGACGCCATTGTGAACGACTGGAATGAGCGCGGTCTGCGCGTTGGCTTCACGAACGGATGCTTTGACCTTCTGCACCCCGGGCATGTCGAGCTGCTGAGGCGAGCCCGCGCATCATGCGATCGGCTCGTCGTGGGGCTGAACAGCGACGCTTCCGTCCGTCGTCTCAAGGGTCCGACGCGCCCCGTACAGAACGAGAACGCGCGTTCGACCGTCATGGCTTCGATCGGCAGCGTCGATCTCGTGATCCTGTTCGAGGAGGACACGCCGCTGGGACTTATCCAGCTTCTTAAGCCGGACGTGCTGATTAAGGGCGGCGATTACACCATCGACACTGTGGTCGGCGCGGATCTCGTCCAGGCTTACGGCGGGGAGACTCTTCTTGTCCCGCTCGAAGCGGGGCACAGCACGACGTCGATCATCTCGCGCGCCGACGCGGGAGAAGCGCAGTGACTGCCGCCGCGCCCTTTGATCGACGCTTCGCGCTTCTCGACCGAGACGGAACGATTATCATCGACAAAATATACCTGTCCGATCCAAAGGACATTGAATTTGCGCCCTTCGCGATAGAAGGCCTTCGGCTCTTACGCGACGCCGGAGCGCGCCTTATCCTGCTCACCAATCAGTCGGGGATCGCCCGCGGCTATTTCAGCGAAGAACCCTTGCCGCAATTCGTCGCCGCCTGCGCGAGATGCTCGCGGCGGAAGGCCTTTTCCTGGAAGCGATCTACTATTGTCCCCACGGCCCGTCGGACGGTTGCCGCTGCCGCAAGCCCGCGCCCGGTCTGGTTCTGGACGCGATGGCGGATTTCGGTTTCGCGCGGGAAGACGCGGTCTTGATCGGCGACGTCGAGGTGGATATGGGCGCGGCGGCCGCCTGCGGCGTCAAGGGCGTCCGCGTCGCGCCGGATTTCCTCATGGCGGCGCGGCAATCGATCGACTATTTTCGAGGACGGCAAACCAAGAGACGGCCATGTA
>PLZT01000196.1 GCA_003152255.1 Methylocystaceae bacterium
GTCCGATCCGCGCGAGGCGCAGGCGTTGGAGCACGCCCTCAACTACATCGGGCTCGACGGCGAAATCGGCTGCATCGTCAATGGCGCCGGCCTCGCGATGGCGACCATGGACATGATCAAGCATGCCGGCGGCAGCCCGGCGAACTTCCTCGACGTTGGCGGCGGCGCCTCCGCCGAGCGCGTCGCCACGGCGTTCCGGCTGGTGCTGTCCGACGCCAATGTGAAGGCGGTGCTGGTCAACATTTTCGCCGGCATCAACCGTTGCGACTGGGTGGCGCAGGGCGTCGTCGACGCCGTGCGCGCGAGCAATATCACGGTTCCGCTCGTGGTCCGGCTCGCCGGCACCAATGTCGAGGCCGGCCGCAAGATCATCGAGGAAAGCGGTATCGCGATCATCAGCGCGTCGACGCTCAAGGACGCGGCCGACAAGGCCGTCGCCGCCTGCAAGAAGGCGGGATGAGCCTGTTGGCTTCGAGAGGGTTCTGACGGCGGCGGGCGCGCGACATAAGGCGCCGGGAGGAAATCATGAGCATTCTTATCGACGAGAAGACGCCGATTCTGGTGCAGGGCATCACTGGCGACAAGGGTAGTTTCCACGCCAAGGAAATGCTCGATTACGGCAGCAAGGTCGTCGCCGGCGTCACGCCCGGCAAGGGTGGCAAGACCGTGCATGGCGTTCCCGTGTTCAACACGGTCAAGGAGGCCGTGAAGGAGACGGGCGCGACGACGAGCATCACCTTCGTCGCGCCGCCTTACGCCGCGGACGCGATCATGGAGGCGGCGGACGCCGGCATTCGTCTGATCTGTTCGATCACCGACGGCATTCCGGCGCAGGACATGATGCGCGTGAAGCGATATCTCATGCGCTATCCCAAGGATCGCCGTTCGATGATGGTCGGGCCGAACTGCGCCGGAATCATCAGCCCCGGCAAGGCGATGCTCGGCATCATGCCCGGCCATATCTACAAGCAGGGCAATGTCGGCCTCATCAGCCGCTCCGGCACGCTCGGCTACGAGGCCGCGGCGCAGATGAAAGAATTGGGGATCGGCATTTCGACTTCCGTCGGCATTGGCGGCGATCCGATCAACGGCTCCTCCTTCCTCGATCATCTCGTGCTGTTCGACAAGGATCCGGATACGGTCGCCGTGTTGATCATCGGAGAAATCGGCGGTCCGCAAGAGGCGGAAGCCTCGGCCTGGATCAAGGAGAATTTCTCCAAGCCGGTGATCGGTTTCGTCGCGGGGCTGACCGCGCCCAAGGGTCGGCGGATGGGCCATGCGGGCGCGATCATCTCCTCGACCGGCGACAGCGCCGCCGAGAAGACCGAGATCATGCGGTCCTATGGACTCACCGTGGCGCCGAGCCCCGCCGAATTCGGCGAGACCGTCGCCAAGGTTCTGCAACGCGCGTGATTTAGTATCGTCGCGCCCGGTCACGGCGCCCCTCATCCGTCGGATGACGCCTTCTCCCGCGCGCGGGGGCAAGGGGACGCCCCAGCTTTTGGCATTGTCGTGGAGGCGACAATGCTTGGCGGGCTAGGTCGAACGAATCGGCGGCGCCCTTTCACCCACTGATGGGAGAAGGCGGCTCCGCCAAGGGGCGTCCGCGAGGACGCTCGTCGCAAGCAACGGGCTAAGGCCGGGTCGCATGAGGGCGCCGCGGCTTCCCGTAACGCCCATCGCGGAGTTCGAGATTCTGATGACCGACGCCCCTTCCGACACGCCGCCCGCCGCCGCGCCCTCGGCCTTCGCCACGCGCTCCGTCAAGGAGGCCTCGGCCTTTCTCGTCGATCAGCTCGTGCTGGTGGTCAAGCGCCACATGCCGCAGATCGAAGGGGTGCTGCGAGGCTTCGCCGCCGGCTCGAAGCTCACCGACTACGAGATGGGCCGCGCCTTGCAGGCGCAGGGCATTTTGTTCCAGCTCGTCTCCATCGCCGAACAGGCCTATGCGATGCGCCGGCGCCGCCATATCGAACGCGAGCGCGGACATGATCAATTGCTCGGCACCTTCGACCAGGTGCTGGCCGGCGCCGCGCGCGCCGGCGTCAGCGCGGACGAGATCCGCGCGCAATTGCAGACGCTGCGCATTCGTCCGGTGATAACAGCGCACCCGACCGAAGCCAGGCGCGTCTCGATCCTGGAGAAGAACCGCCGCATTTATCTGCTGCTGCGCGATCTCGAATCGACGCGCTGGACCGACCGTGAGCGCAACGCGCTCGGCGCGCAGCTGCGCGACCAGATCGAACTGCTGTTCCTGACCGGCGATTTGCATTTGGAAAAGCCGACCGTCGAACACGAAGTCTCCTGGGGCCAGCACTTCTTTTCCGAAACGATTTTCGATCTCGCGCCGGATTTGCTCTCCACCTTCGAAAGCGCGCTGGAGAAGCACTATCCGGACGAAAAATTCGAGGTGACGCCGTTCTTTCAGTTCGGCTCGTGGATCGGCGGCGACCGCGACGGCAATCCGTTCGTCACCAATGCGGTGACGCGCCAGACGATGCGCGACAACGCGCTCGCGAGCCTCAATTATTATCGCCAACGGGCGACCGATCTTGGCCGCATGCTGTCGATCAGCCCGCGCGCCGCGCTGATTCCGCAAATGCTGCGCGACGCGCTGGAGCAAAGGCTCGGCGCCTTGAAGGACGCGAGCTCCATTCGCGCGCGCAACCAGATGGAGCCCTATCGTCAATTCGTCAATCTCATCGTCTACAAGCTCGACCAGACGCTGCGCGCGACGAAGGGCGAGCCGAGCGACCAACGCTACGCCAACGCCGACGAATTGATCGGCGATCTCAAGGTGCTCGAAGCCTCGTTGGTCGAGGGCGGCTCGGAGCGGCTCGCGACCGATCTCGTGCGACCGCTGCGCCGCGCCGTCGAGATTTTCCGTTTCTCCACCGTGCGCCTCGATTTGCGCGAGAACACGACGCGCACCACCAGCGCGCTTTGCGACCTGTGGCGGGCGACCCGCGAGGGCGCGGCGCCCGAAGCCGATTCACCCGAGTGGCGCGCGTGGCTCGACGAGCAAATCCAGACGCCGCCGCTCAGCTCCGAGGAGCGCGAAAGCTTTTCGAGCGAGACGCGCGACACCATCGAAATGTTCGAGCTTGTCGCCGAACTGCAAAGCAAGCTCGACCGCGAGGCCTTCGGCAGTTTCGTCCTTTCGATGACGCATAACGCCGCCGATGTGCTCGGCGCCTATGTGCTCGCCAAGGAAGCCGGGCTGGTGCGCCAGAGTTCGAAGGGCGTCTATTGCACGCTGCCGATCGTGCCGCTGTTCGAGACCATTCCCGATCTGCGAGACGCGCCGGCGATCATGCGCGAGCTGTTGCGGATACCGATCGTCAAGCGCAGCGCCCAGCGTCAGGGCGATTTGCAAGAAGTGATGATCGGCTATTCCGACAGCAATAAGGACGGCGGCTTTCTGCCTTCGAACTGGGAGCTATACAAAGCGCAGGCGCGGCTCACGGCGGTGGGCGTCGAGGAGGGCGTCGCGATCTCGTTTTTCCATGGGCGCGGCGGTTCGGTCAGCCGCGGTGGCGCGCCGACCGGCCACGCCATCGCGGCGCAGCCGGCGGGCTCCATTCGCGGGCGCTTCCGCTCCACCGAGCAGGGCGAGGTGGTGTCGTTCAAATACGCCAATCGCGGCACGGCGGCCTATCAGATGGAGCTGCTGGCGTCTTCGGTCTTCACCCACGCGCTGAAGTCCGAGCGCGAGGAGGCGCTGGTTCCGCGCGAGGAATTCGACGAGGCTTTCGAGGCCATGTCGAGCGCGGCGCTGGCCGCCTACACAAGCTTTGTCGGCGACCCCGATCTCGTCGTCTATTTCCATGCGGCGAGTCCGCTCGAGGAAATCTCGATGCTCAACATCGGATCGCGCCCGGCGCGGCGCTTCGGCGCCAAGAGTCTCGCCGATCTTCGCGCGATCCCCTGGGTGTTCGCCTGGGCGCAGAACCGTCACGCGATCACCAGTTGGTACGGCGTCGGCTCGGGGCTTAAGGCTTTTCTCGACGCGCGCGGCGACAGGGGGCTCGAACTTTTGCGCCTTATGTTCGAGAAATCGCGGCTGTTCAAGCTCGTGCTCGATCAGGTCGAGAAGACGTTGATGATTGTCGATCTGCCGCTCGCCCGCGCCTATGCCTCGCTGGTCGCGGACGAAGCCGTGCGCGAGAAAATCTTCGCGGCCATCGAGACGGAGCACGAACTGACGCGCGCCATGGTGTTGCGCGTCACCGGCGCGGCGGAAATCGGCGAGCGTTTTCCAAACTATCGCGCAACGCTCGCCGACCGGCTGCCGACCATCAACGAGGTGAATCGGGAGCAGGTCGAACTGCTGCGCCGCTTCAGAAGCGCGCAAGACGAGACGGCCAAGGAAGCGATCAAGATTCCCTTGCTGCTCTCGATCAGCTGCATCGCCGCTGGCCTCGGGGCCACCGGCTAAGGCTTTAATCGCAGCGCATATCCCGATCTGGAAAATGCAAAGCTTTCCGGGGATATGCCAACCACCCAAGGAAGGGGAATTGAGATGAGTTTCACGTTGATCGAGCAGGCGACATCGCGTCTGCACCGTTCGGAGCTGGCCGTGCCGGGTTCGGCGCCGGGCATGTTCGAAAAGGCCGCGACGTCCAAGGCGGACGTGGTGTTCCTCGATCTCGAGGACGCCGTGGCGCCGGACGACAAGGAGCAGGCGCGCAAGAACATCATCCAGGGCCTCAACGACATCGATTGGGGCAAAAAGACCATGACGCTGCGCATCAATGGTCTCGACACCCATTATTGCTATCGCGACGTGGTCGACGTGCTCGAAAACTGCCCGCGCCTCGACGTCGTGCTGATCCCCAAGGTCGGCGTGCCGGCGGACGTCTACGCGATCGACATGATGATCACGCAGATCGAGCAGTATAAGAAGCGCACCAAGAAGATCGGCATCGAGATCCTCATCGAGACCGCGCTCGGCATGGCCAATGTCGAAGCCATCGCGCAGTCGTCGAAGCGCCTCGAGGCCATGTCCTTCGGCGTCGCCGATTACGCCGCCTCGACCCGCGCCCGCACGACGGTCATCGGCGGCGTGAACCCCGATTACGGCGTGCTGTCGGACAAGGACGCCAACGGCAAGCGCGACTATTACTGGGCCGACCAGTGGCACGCCGCGCAGACGCGCATGATGGTCGCGTGCCGCGCCTATGGCCTGCGCCCGATCGACGGACCCTTCGGCGACTTCGGCGATCCCGACGGCTATATCGCGGCGGCCAAGCGCGCCGCGGTGCTGGGCTATGAGGGCAAGTGGGCGATCCATCCGTCGCAGATCGAACTGGCCAATCAGGTGTTCACGCCCTCCGAGGCGGAAGTGACCAAGGCCCGCCGCATTCTCGAGGCGATGGCCCAGGCCGCCAAGGAAGGCAAGGGCGCGGTGTCGCTCGACGGCCGCCTGATCGACATCGCCTCGATCCGCATGGCCGAAGCGCTGATCGAAAAGGCCAATGCGATGGCCGGCGCGTAAGGCGCAAGGTCGCCCTCCCCGTTTTCCGGGGAGGGCGACCTCGACTCATTGACATACTACGCGTCGCGTGGTATGTTGTAGGCATGATCAAAAGCTGGGCCAATAGCGCGACCCGGCGATTCGCCGAGGATGGGAAGAGTAAATTCTCGGGGATGGACGAGGAGGCGGCGATTGATCTGCTGGCCGCGCTGGACGCGGCGACCTCGTTGAGCGATCTCAGTCCTCTGAAGTCGGTCGGTCTTCACAAATTGTCCGGCTCGAGGCGCGGGCAATGGGCGATGACCATCAACGGCCCCTGGCGCATCTGCTTTCGTTTCGAAGCCGGCGACGCCCATGACGTTGAGATCGTCGACTATCACTAAAAGGAGCGACGCCATGCAAGCGGTGCATCCCGGACGAATTTTGAAGCGTGAGATGGCGGAGCGCGGTCTTTCCGCGAACGCGCTTGCGCTCGCCTTGCGCACGCCCTCGGGCAGGATCACGGATATACTGAACGGAAAACGCGGCGTTTCGCCCGAGACCGCCTTGCGTCTTGGCCGCTATTTCGGCAACAGCGCCCGTTTCTGGTTGAACTTGCAGACAGCTTTCGAGCTTGCCCGCGCCGAGAGCGAAATTGGTTCACGGATCGCCGCCGAAGTGGCGCCGGCGCCCGCGGCCTGAAACTCAATCACTCCATTTTGGAACCCGCCATGTCCGACGACCACCGCAAACTCCTTCGCGAAATGTTCGACGCCGCCGTGGGCGCGGCGCATCCTTCGCTTTGCCTGCCGCCCTATCTGGCGAAAGTCGCGCCGCCCAAGGGCCGCGTGATCGTCGTCGGCGCCGGCAAGGCCGCCGCCGCCATGGCCGCGGCGGTCGAGAAGCATTATCCCGCGCCGGTCGAAGGCCTGGTCGTCACGCGTTACGAACATGGCGCGCCGACCTCGCGCATCGAAGTCGTCGAGGCCTCGCATCCCGTGCCGGACGCCGCGGGGCGCGACGCGGCGAAGCGCGTGCTGAAGGCGGTCGAGGGGCTGACCGAAGACGATCTCGTGCTGGCGCTGATATCGGGCGGCGGCTCGGCGCTGCTGGCCCTGCCGGCGGAAGGCGTGAGCCTGGAGGAAAAGCAGATCGTCAACAAGGCGCTGCTAAAGAGCGGCGCGACGATCTCCGAAATGAATTGCGTGCGCAAGCATCTGTCGGCGATCAAGGGTGGGCGGCTAGCGCGAGCCGCCGCGCCGGCGCGTGTCGTGGCGCTGATGATCTCCGATGTGCCGGGCGACGACCTTTCCGTCATCGCCTCCGGGCCGACGGTTCCCGACGCGACGACGCGGCAGGACGCGCTTGCGGTGATCGCCAAATATAAAATCGAGGCCCCCGCCGCCGTGCTGGCGCACTTGAACAGCCCCGCCTGCGAGACGCCCAAGCCCGGAGATCCGATCTTCGAGCGCGTGCAAAACATACTTATCGCGACGCCGCAGGGCTCGCTCGACGCGGCGGCGGCGGTCGCCAAGAAGGCCGGCTTCACGCCCTGCATTCTCGGCGATCTCGAGGGCGAGTCGCGCGACGTGGCGCTGGTTCACGCCGGCATCGCCAAGCAGATCGCGCTGCATGGCCAACCGTTCGAGCCGCCGGTCGCGATCATCTCGGGCGGCGAGACCACCGTGACCGTGCGCGGCAAGGGCAAGGGCGGACGCGACGCCGAATTTCTGCTGGCGCTGACGCTGGCGCTGGAAGGCTTTGGCGGAATATCCGCCATCGCCTGCGACACCGACGGCATCGACGGCAGCGAGGACAACGCCGGCGCGATCATGACGCCTGACAGCTTCGCCCGCGCGCAAAAGGCCGGCGTGGACCTCAAGGCGTTGTTCGCCAACAATGACGCTTACACGGCGTTCGAGAAGCTCGGCGACCTCATCGTCACCGGCGCGACGCGCACCAACGTCAATGATTTTCGCGTGATATTGGTGCCGAAGCGGGTGTAAGCTCCGCGCATGACGCTCCTCATGCCCGCGCCCGAGCCGGAAATCCTCTCGCGCCGCGACGAGATTTTGGCGCGGCTGCGCGCGATCCTTCCGGCGCAAAGCGTGATCGCCGACGAGACCGCGCGCCGCGCCTATGACTGCGACGCCTTCACCATGTATCGCGCGCTGCCGCTGGTCGTTGCGCTGCCGGAAACGGTAGCGCAGGTGCAAGCGATCATGGCGCTGGCGCAAGAGATGAATGTGAAGATCGTGCCGCGCGGCGCCGGCACGTCGCTCTCTGGCGGCTCGATGCCGCTCGAAGACGGCATTCTCTTGGGCATGTCGAAATTCAACCGCATCCTCGAAATCGACTATGAAAACCGCTGCGCGCGCGTGCAGCCCGGCGTGCAGAATCTGGCGATCTCCAGGGCGGTGGAAGCCGAGGGCTTTTATTACGCGCCCGATCCGTCCTCGCAGATCGCCTGTTCGATCGGCGGCAATGTCGCGGAAAACGCCGGCGGCGTGCACTGCCTCAAATACGGCCTCACCACCAATAATATTCTAGGGCTCGAGGTCGTGCTGATGGGCGGCGAGATCGTCCGTCTCGGCGGCAAGCATCTCGACAGCGAACTATACGACCTCATGGGTTTGATGACCGGCTCGGAAGGGCTGCTCGGCGTCGTCACCGAAATCACCGTGCGAATCCTGCGCAAGCCTCCGGCGGCGCGCGGGCTTTTGCTGGGCTTTTCCAGCGTCGAGGCCGGCGCGCGTTGCGTCGGCGCGATTATTTCGCGCGGCATTATTCCCGGCGGCCTCGAGATGATGGACAAGGCCACCATCGACGCGGTGGAGCGATTCCAGCCTTGCGGCTACCCGTCCGACGCGGCGGCGCTGGTGATCGTCGAACTCGACGGAACGGCGGCGGAGGTGGATTTGCTCGTCGGCGTCGTCGAGCAAATCGCCCGAGCGGAGGGCGCGACGACGACGAAGGTTTCGACCAGCGAGGCCGAGCGGCTGCGATTTTGGGCCGGGCGCAAAAACGCCTTTCCGGCGGTGAGCTGCATCGGCCCCGATTATCTCTGCATGGACGGCACGATCCCGCGCGGAAAACTTCCCGAAGTGCTGATCGGCATGGAGGCGCTGGCGCGCGAGCACGGGCTGCGCGTCGCCAATGTGTTTCACGCCGGCGACGGCAATCTGCATCCGCTCATTCTCTACGACGCGTCGATCGACGGCGACATCGCGCGGGCCGAGGCGCTAGGCGCCGATATCTTGCGGCTCTGCGTCGCGGTCGGCGGCGTGCTGACCGGCGAGCATGGCGTCGGCGTCGAAAAACGCGATCTGATGGGCGAGATGTTCAACGAGGTCGATCTGGCGCAGCAGATGCGCGTCAAATGCGCCTTCGATCCCGCCGGGCGGCTCAATCCCGGCAAGGTGTTTCCGACGCTGCGCCGCTGCGCGGAAATGGGCGCGATGCACGTCGTCGCCGGCGCCATGCCCTTTCCCGATCTGCCGAGGTTTTGACGATGACGCGCCTCGCGCCGCGAGACGAAGCCGAACTCGCCGAGGTCATTCGCGCGGCCAACGCCAGCGGCGCGCCGCTTAAACTCACCGCCGCCGGCTCCAAGACCCAGCTAGGCCGCCCCGCGACCGGCGAGGAACTCTCGCTCGCCGCGCTCGAAGGCGTGACGCTTTACGAGCCGGAAGAGCTGGTGATCTCCGCGCGCGCCGGCACGCCGCTGGCCGAGATCGAGGCGCTGCTGGAGGCCCATGGCCAGCATCTCGCCTTTGAACCCGTGGATTACGGTCCGCTGCTCGGCCTCGCCTGGGGACAGGGCACCATCGGCGGCCTGGTCGCCGTCGGCGGCGGCGGTCCACGCCGCATCAAGGCGGGCGCGCTGCGCGATCATCTGCTGGGCTTTCGCTGCGTCACCGGGCGCGGCGAGATCGTCAAATCCGGCGGCCGCGTGATGAAGAACGTCACCGGCTATGATCTCTCCAAACTCGTCGCCGGCTCCCACGGCACGCTGGCGGCGCTGACCGAAGTCACCTTCAAGGCGCTTCCCAAACCCGAAACGGAGCAGACGCTGCTGTTCACGGGACTTGGAGAGGAGGCTGGCGCCGCGGCGCTGCGCGCGGCTTCCGGCTCGCCTTATGAGCCGAGCGGGTTGGCGCTGCTCCCCAGGCTCACCGCGCCGCTTCGCCTCGACGTGAACGCGGCGGCGATTCGCCTCGAGGGGCCGGCGATTTCCGTCGCGCGGCGGCTCGACGATTTGCGGGCGTTGCTGGCCGAGCGCGGTGGGGCTTTCGAGACATTGCCGCAAGCGGAGTCCGCCGCTTTGTGGCGGGCGCTGCGCGACGCGGCGCCGGTCGCGGGCCAACCTGGGCAGGTGTGGCGCATATCGGTCGCGCCCACCGAGGGTTATAAGCTGGTCGCCGGGCTGCGCGAGGCCGAGGCCCCCTTGCTCGCGCATTTTTACGACTGGGCGGGCGGTCTGGTCTGGCTGTGTCTCGAGCCCGCGCCGGACGCTCACGCCGCGCTGTTGCGAACGGTGATCGGCCGGCTCGGCGGCCACGCCACGCTCATTCGCGCGAGCGCCGAGGTTCGCGCGGCGGTCGATGTGTTCCAGCCGCAGCCGCCGGCGCTGGCGGCGCTGACGCGGCGCGTGAAGGAGAGTTTCGACCCCGCGCATATTTTGGAGCGCGGCCGCCTGCGCGCGGAGTTCTAACGCAATGCAAACGCATTTCTCATTGGCCGCTCTCGCCGACCCCGACATGGCGCGGTCGGAAAAGATTTTGCGCGCCTGCGTGCATTGCGGCTTTTGCACCGCGACCTGCCCGACGTTTCTGCTCACCGGCGACGAACTCGATTCGCCGCGCGGGCGCATCTATCTGATCAAGGAAATGCTGGAGAACGAGCGCCCCGCCGACGCGCGCACGACGCGCCACATCGACCGTTGCCTCTCCTGTCTTTCCTGCATGACCACCTGTCCATCGAGCGTGCATTACATGCATCTCGTCGATCACGCCCGCGCCCATATCGAGCAGACTTATGCGCGCCCGTTGAGCGAGCGGTTTTTGCGCGGCGCCCTGGCTTTCATTCTGGCGCGGCCAAAACTGTTTCGCCTCGCCCTGCGCGGGGCGGCGCTGGCGCGGCCTTTCGCCAAGGCGCTGCCGGGGCGGCTGCGCGGCCTCGTCGCGATGGCCCCGAAGCGCCTGCCCGCGCCCTCACTGGCCGACCGGCCGCAAGTGTTTCCATCACAGGGCGCGCGCAAGATGCGCGTCGCCTTGCTGAGCGGCTGCGCCCAGACCGTGCTCGACACGCGCATCAACGAGGCCACGATACGGCTCCTGACCCGCCATGGCGTCGAGGTCGTGGTCGCGCGGGGCGCGGGCTGTTGCGGCGCGCTGACGCATCATCTCGGCAAAACGCGGGAGTCCCGCGCCTTCGCCGCGCGCAACATCGAGGCTTGGTCGCGCGAGATCGAGGCGGGCGGACTCGACGCGGTCGTCATCAACACCTCGGGCTGCGGCGTGATCGTGAAGGATTACGGCTTCATGTTCCAGGATGACGCGCGGCTGGCGGGAAAGGCGGCGCATATCTCCGCCATCGCGCGCGATGTGAGCGAGATCCTGGCCCAGATCGACTTTGCGCCGACGGGAACGACCCCGCCGCTGCGCGTCGCCTATCACGCCGCCTGCTCGCTGCAACATGGGCAGCGGATCACGGAACAACCGCTCGCCTTGCTGAAGGCCGCCGGCTTCGCCGCGATGGCGGTTCCCGAAGGCCATATCTGCTGCGGCTCGGCCGGCACCTATAATCTGTTGCAGCCGGAACTGGCCGAGCAACTGCGCGCGCGCAAGGTGGGCAATATCGAATCCCTGGCGCCCGACGTCATCGCCGCCGGCAATCTCGGCTGCATGATCCAGATCGGCGGCGGAACCGATGTTCCCGCCCTGCATCTGGTGGAGCTTTTGGACTGGGCCAGCGGCGGCCCTCGCCCCGAAGCGCTCGCGTCTGCATAACATTTAGGCTGTCACTTGCATTGCGCCAGCCGCGCTCGGGCCTTAAGTCGAGTCGTGGCCATCCGAAGTTAGAACTCTAATTAAATGGGAGATTCCGATGAAAATTTCCGCCCGCAACGCGCTCAAGGGCAAGGTTGTCGAGATCAAAAAAGGATCGACGACGGCCCATGTGCAAATCGATGTCAACGGCTCCATAGTGACCGCTTCGATCACCAATGAGGCCGTCGATGAATTGGGTCTCCACGTCGGCCAATCCGTTCACGCGGTGATCAAATCCTCCGACGTGATGGTTGCCGTTCCCTGAGAGGCGGCGCCTCGATAGCGCGCATGAAGGGCTGGCGCCCGGTTTGATCCGATGGTTGCGAGCGGGTCGATCCGTTCCGTTTTGAAACGGAAATGGATCACCCGAGGCAATCATCGGGAAACACGCCATGCCGCGACTTATTGTCAATGTGAACCACGCCTATTCCGCCAACCGGCCGGCGCGAAAGTTCGGCCCGACCGGGCGACCCATCCGCGACTTGGATGCGCTGATCCAAGACAATGAAGCGCGGGAAGCCCTGATCGACCCGCGTGTTCTGGCGGGGATAGCGCTGTTGATCCTCGTCGCCGGCTTGGTGCTGGCCCTCGCGTGGTGGCGCGTGATTCACTTTCCGCATTAGGCCAGTCGATTTTAAGTCCTCGCGGAGCGGTAAAACGAGACGGCCAGCGAAGGAAGCGCTGGCCTGTATCGAGGCATCCGACCATGACGCTCTACCGCCAAGAGCGCCGGGGCGAGTGGGAGGTCTTCGCGCGTCGCGGCGGATGTCGCCAAGCTCGCGGCGCTGCTTCGGCTTTTCCCGCGCATTGACTAGATTTTTGTTTTGACGCGTTTTCTGAACCGGTTTCCACTTCGTTCGAAAACGCTTTAGAAGAGCGCGATGATTCTCGCTGGACGCATCCCCAAATGACCGACACGACCTGCCCCTGCCGCCTGCGCGACGCGGCTCCGTTGCCTTATTCCGCCTGCTGCGCGCCCGTTCTCGAAGCGGGCAAGCCGGCCCCCACCGCGCAAGCCCTGATGCGGGCGCGCTACAGCGCCTTCGCGCTCGGCAAGATCGATTTCCTGTACGAGTCGCTGGCGCCCGAGGCGCGTCACGATTTCGACCGCAAGGCGGTGACTCACTGGGCGTCGCAGTCGCAATGGCTGGGGCTCGACATTGTCTCGACCGAACAGGGCGAGGCCGGCGACACGACGGGCTTCGTCGAATTCATCGCGCATTTCGTCCTCGACGGAGAGCAGCGCGCGCATCGCGAACGCTCGCTGTTTCGCTTCGACGCGGAAGACGGGCGCTGGTATTTCGTCGACGAAGCCAACCGCAAGCCGGCGCCGATCATCAAGGGAGCGCAGCCCGGACGCAATGATCCCTGCCCCTGCGGCTCCGGCAAGAAATATAAGAAGTGCTGCGGCGCCGCCGCTTGAGAGCGCGGCGTTTCTCAAGCCAAATCGCGCGCGGGCCGGTTTAGCGCCAGCGCCGAAATGGCGAGAATGATCCCGACGAAGCCCAGCAAAAGCGTCGAGATCGCATTGACCTCGGGCGTCACGCCGAGCCGCACTTGCGAATAAATCCGCATCGGCAGCGTCGTCGCCCCCGGTCCGGTGGTGAAACTGGCGATCACGAGATCGTCGAGCGAGAGCGTGAAGGCCAGCAGAAAGGCGCTGGCGAGAGACGGCGCTATCGCCGGCAGCACGACCAGCGCGAAGGCCCGCATAGGCGTCGCGCCGAGATCCATCGCCGCTTCCTCTTGCGACGGGTCGCGGGCGCGCAGGGCCGCCAGCAACACGACGCTGGTGAAACACATGGTGAAGGTCGCATGGGCGATCACCAGCGTGACAAAGCCGCGCTCGAAACCAAAGGCGACAAAAGCGCTCAGCAAGGCGAGGCCCAGCACGACCTCCGGCAACACGAGGGGCGCGTATACCGCGCCAAGGAACAGCCCGCGCGTGCGAAAACCGCCAAAGCGCGCCAACGCCACCGCCGCGGCGAGGCCAAGCAGCGTGGCTATGGCCGCCGACAGAGCCGCGACGGAAAGACTGATCTTGGCGGCGTTCAGCATCGCCGCGTCATCCAGCAGCGCCACGTACCATTTGGTGGAGAACCCGCCCCAGACCGTCACGAGTTTCGAGGCGTTGAAGCTCATCGCCGCGAGAATCAGAATCGGCCCGTAAAGGAAAGCGAAGCCCAGCAGCAGGACGCAGAAGCGGGCGAATCTCACGACGGCTGCTCCTCGGCGCGAAGCCGCGCGCGCTCGGCGACGAGCAGCGGGCCAATGAGCAGCGCCAGCAGGATGATCGCGGCGGCGCTGGCCGCCGGCCAGTCGCGATTGGCGAAAAAATCGTTCCACAGCGTGCGGCCGATCATCAGCGTCTCGGAGCCGCCGAGAAGATCGGGGATCACGAATTCGCCGACCGCCGGAATGAACACCAGCAGACAACCGGCGATCACGCCCGGCCGCGACAAGGGCAGCGTGACGCGCCAGAACACTTGCCAAGGCGACGCGCCAAGGTCCGCCGCCGCCTCGCGCAGCGCGGGGTCTTGCCGCTCCAGCGCCGAATAGAGCGGCAGCAGCATGAACGGCAGATAGCTGTAAACAATGCCGATGACGACGGCGGTGTTGGTCGCGTAGATCGAGAGCGGCGCGTCGATGATATGCAGCGCCATCAGCGCATGATTGATCAGGCCTTCGTCTTTCAACAGCGCGATCCAGGCGTAGACGCGGATCAAAAAACTCGTCCAAAACGGCGCGACCGCGAGCCCGATCAGCAGGGGTCTCAATCGACGTGGCGCGCGCGCCATCGCCAGCGCGAAGGGAAAGGCGATCATCAGCATGATCGCCGTGGAGACGCCGGCGATGAGGAGCGAGGTGAGATAGGAATCGAGATAGAGCCGATCGTCGGCAAGCGCGCGATAGGCGTCGAAGCTCAGCGTCCGCGCTTTAGCGAGAACGCCAGCCAGTCCGTCGTCGATGCTGAACGTGGGTTCGTAAGGCGGGCGTGTTTCGGCCGGATGCGACAGCGAAATTTTGGCGATCAGCGCCATTGGCGCGAGAAAGAAAACAACGATCCACAGATAGGGCGCCGCCAGCACGGCGCGCTGTCCGCCCGAGAGCTTTTTGCGTGGGGCGGTCATTCGGCCTCCGCGAACAACACGCCGGCGTCCGGCGCGATCACGAGACGCACGGCCTCGCCAAGCGAAAAGCGGTTTCCATTGGCGCAGGAAACGCGCAGCGCCTCCCGCCCCGCGACGCCAATGCGCAATTGCGTGGTCTCGCCGCGAAAGGCGATGTCCTCGACGACGCCGGGAACGCCCTCGCCATCGCGCGCGACGACGATCTGTTCGGGCCGCAGCGACAGCGCCGCGCGGGCGCCGTCTCGCAAAGCGCAATCGGCGCGCTTCAACCGGCCGAAGGGCGCGACGAACCAGCCGCCGTCATCTCGCGCGACAAAACCCTCGATCATATTGGTCGCGCCGACGAAGCCGGCGACGAAGCGGCTGGCGGGACGCTCGTAAATCTCAGGCGGCGAGCCGATCTGCTCGATCTTGCCGGCGCGCATCACGGCGATGCGGTCGGCGAGCGCCAGCGCCTCGTCCTGATCGTGTGTGACGATGACAAAACTGGTTTTCAGGCGCCGCTGAATGTCCTTGAGCTGGAACTGCGTCTCCTCGCGCAGCTTGCGGTCGAGCGCGGCGAGCGGCTCGTCGAGCAGCAGCAGCGACGGCCCCGGCGCGAGCGCGCGGGCGAGCGCGACGCGCTGCCTTTGGCCGCCGGAAAGCTGCTCGATTCGCCGCCCGCCGAGGTTTTGCATTTGCACGATGTCGAGCAATTCCGCGACGCGCGACTGGATCGCGGCGCGGCTCGCGCCCTGGCGTCGCAGGCAGAAGGCGATATTGTCGAAAACGTTCAGATGCGGAAACAAGGCGTAGGACTGGAACATCATATTGACGGGACGCCGATGCGGCGGCGCGCCAGCGAGGTCTTGCCCGGCGAGCGTCACGCGCCCGGAATCCGGGGTCTCGAAGCCGGCGACGAGCCGCATCAACGTGGTCTTGCCGCAGCCGGACGGGCCCAGCAGCGCGAAGAATTCGCCGGGGTCCACCGTGAGCGACACATCGTCCAGCGCGACGACGGCGCCAAAGCGTTTCGAGGCATGCTCGACGGAGAGAAGCGGCATGTCCTCAAGCATCGCGCGAAAACACCGCGCGCCAGTGACGCGCGCCCTGTTCCTTGGTCAAATCCTCCAGCGAGGCCAGCGTCAACCCGTCCACGGCGAGCGCCTCGACCTGCCCGCGGGTAAGCGGCCAGGGCGGACCGGCGACTTCCTGCCCATCGCCCCGCGCGCGGGCGATGACCAGCAAACGGCCGCGCGGCGCCACGAAGCTCGCCAGCGTCCGCGCCGCTTGGGGCAGCAGGCTCTCCGGCAAGGCCTGGAGCGTGTAACACTCGTGCACGAGATCGAAAGCCCCGCGCCATTCGGGAGGCGGCGCGAAAAGATCGGCGGCGAGAAATTCAACGCCTTCGCCCGGAAAACGCTGGCGCGCCCAATCGATCGCGCCCGCGACCAGATCGAAGGCGGTCACCCGCGCGCCGGCCTTGGCCAGAGCGAGCGCATTATCGCCGAGCCCGCAGCCGACATCCAAGGAGCGAAGGCCTGTCAGCGGACCATGCGCGGAAAGCCACTCCGCGAGCAGCGGATGCGGCGCGAGATTGGCCCACGGCACGCCGGCGGGATCGCGCTCGGCCAGCGCATAGACCGCCTCGAACCAACCGCGCCGCATTGGGTCCGCCGCGACGCCGTCCGGCGTTTTGTGCGGGTCGAGGGCGTCGAGCCGCGCCCGCGCGCTGGCGCGGCGCTCCGCGAAATCATCGCTCACGCTTTTTTCTCCCGCTTTTTCTCGGCCCAGGCGCCGCGTTCGTCTTCCTGAAAATAGACAAGCTCGAATCCGGCGTCGCGCAGTTCTTTCCATTGTTCGCGCGCGGCTTGCAACTCCATCGCGTCATTGCCGTCGAACATAAGGACGGCTCTTGTCTTGGGCGCGCTGGCGGGATCATTCAGCAGCGGCGCGGCGTTCACGCCATCGATGAGAAAACGCACGTCAGCGGCGTTGGGATTGTCGCCTTCGATCGTGAGATAGATCGGCTGGGTTTCGGGCGCGCCGTCGGCCTTGGTCCCATGCGGCAGGAATTTTGTCGGCTCGAACGACCACAGGAAGTCGTCGAGTTGTCCGAGGCGCTTCGCGTCGCGCGCCTGCACGGCGACGCGCCACCCGCGCGCCAGCGATTTTTCCAGCAGAACGGGCAGGGCCTGCTCCAGCCTTCGGCGCGTCAAATGATAGAAGCTGACCTCGATCATGAAGTCGGGGCGATCACGTCGCGATAGATTTCGGCCAGCGGGAGCTCGAAGTCGATGGCCGGCAGGCGCAAGACGTCTTGCGCGAACGTCAGCCGCGGGCGCTCGAAAAAGCCGCCTTCGACACGGTCATGAACATCGACCGCGAGCATGTCGCGCTCGATCAGCACGTAATGCCGGAGCGACGGAAGGCGGTTGTAGAGCACCCATTTTTCGTGGCGGTCGCGCTGCGCCGAGCCTTTGGAGACGACCTCGACCAGCACGGTTGGGTCGTCGAGAGACGTGGCGTCCGGCGGCAGTGGCCCACACCGCATGATCACATCGGGGAAGCAGGCGAGATCCAGCAAGCGGTTCTTGAGCCAGAAGGTTTCGCTAAAAGGGCGGCAATCGGAGCCGCGCCGGCGAAACTCGTTCATCAATGCCGTGGTCATGTTTTGGACGATGCGGTTATGCTCCCACCGCGCGCCGACCATCATACGCACGACCCGGCCGCCGAGCAGCTCCCACTTCTCGTCGGCGGGCTTGTCGGCCAAAAGTTCCTCGAAATCGTCGAGGGACATATACTCATATTGGGAGGATGGGCGATTCACTTGCGCGTTCTCCTATAGTGGACAGACTAGCACGTCGCGAACATCCCCGCATCCTTCGACCCGACACATCTGGAGCAGCCGCCTTTGACCACCCCGCCCCGGCGCCTCGTCACGCCGCAAAAACGCGACGACGACGCGGACGCTTCGATCCGCCCGCTGGCGCTGGCCGATTTCACCGGCCAGGAGGCGGCGCGCGCGAACCTCAAGGTGTTCATCGAGGCGGCCAAGACGCGCGGCGACGCGCTCGACCACGTGCTGTTCGTGGGGCCGCCGGGCCTCGGCAAGACGACGCTGGCGCAGATACTCGCGCGCGAACTCGGGGTGAACTTCCGTTCGACCTCCGGGCCGGTCATCGCCAAGGCGGGCGACCTCGCCGCGCAGCTCACCAATCTGGAGCCGCGCGACGTGCTGTTCATCGACGAAATCCACCGGCTCAATCCGGCGGTGGAGGAAATCCTCTATCCCGCGATGGAGGATTTTCAGCTCGATCTGATCATCGGCGAAGGCCCGGCGGCGCGCTCGGTGAAGATCGACCTCGCCAAATTCACGCTGGTCGGCGCAACGACCAGGGCGGGCCTGCTGACGACGCCGTTGCGCGACCGTTTCGGCATTCCCGTGCGGCTGAATTTTTACACCACCGAGGAGCTGGAGTTGATCGTGCGGCGCGGCGCCCGGGTGCTCGGCGTCGGCATGAGCGATGAGGGCGCGCACGAAATCGCCCGCCGCTCGCGCGGCACGCCGCGCATCGCCGGCAGATTGCTGCGCCGCGTGCGAGACTTCGCCATCGTCGAGGGCGCGGAAAAAATCACCAAGGAACTCGCCGACCGCACGCTGACGCTGTTGGAGGTCGACAGCATCGGACTCGATGTGATGGACCGGCGCTATCTCGACATGGTGGCGGTGAATTTTGGCGGCGGCCCGGTGGGGATCGAAACGATCGCGGCGGCGCTGTCGGAGCCGCGCGACGCGATCGAGGACATTATCGAACCGTTTTTGCTGCAACAGGGCTTTTTGCAACGCACGCCGCGCGGAAGAGTGCTGACGCCAAACGCGTTCAGGCATCTCGGGCTGAAGGAGCCCGCGCGCGCGCCGGCGCAGTTTGGGTTGTTCGGGGATGGGGAGGAGTGACGAAAGAGTCTCGGCTTTCGACAGGTGGCGGCTTCCCAAAATAGCGCGGAAGCAGTCCTCCTCCGAACTGCGTCCGAAGTTCGCGCGCGGCGCGGATAGGACTAATGATCTTCTCGTCCCAAACTTCACAAAAAAAACGGCCCGAGCTGGTCCCGGGCCGTAGCCATGACAATCCGGCGCCAGGGGGACAGGCGCCCATGCAAAAAAACACTCGAAAAAGAGTTTGGTCAAAATTCCGCCGCGCCCTCCCCGGGCGCGGCGAACGCATCAAGGCCTCTACTTGATCATCCTCACGGTTTGGCCAACGCTCGTTTGATCTTCGGTGCCGCCTCCCGGGGCGATCAATTCGGGCACCCAGGTGAGCGCGATCACGACGAAAACGGCGATGCCGAGCATCGCGAGGAAAACCTTGGTGATTTCGGAATTGTGGTGGACTGCGAGCGGCATGTTACCCTCCTCCCGACACTTCTCCGCGGCCTGCGCCGCGGCTTGCGAAAAGAGCTAGCGGCGAGGCCCGCGGCGGCAAGTGCGAGAGCGACGAAAAAATCCGACGCGGCGGCGCGCGCGGCCCCGTTCACGTCACCTCGAACCAGGTCGCCACGCCGGCCGCCTCGTGCTCCAAGATGTCGTCGTGCAGCGCCCATTTGCCGGGGCTGTCGGCGACGAAGGCGACATGCTTGACCTTGCCCGGNNTGCATGACCAGCGGAACGCCCGAGCGATTGTCGAAGCCGAGCGTGACCGGAGTCCCGCGCTTGACGCGAAACAGCGGATCGCCGCCGTAGGCCCTCGAGACCGCGCCGTTAAGGGTCCAGGCGCCGCCGTTTTGCGCGATCGCGAGGTCGATTTTTTTCGATTCCGCGAGTTTTATCTCCCGCGGCAATAGCGGATTTTGCGGCAAGGAGCGGATCGCGGGACGGGGCGCGGCCGCCTCGCCCTTCAACGCCTCGCCCTTGGCGACAAAGCGCAGCAGATCCTGGTCTTGCCCGTCCGCGCCGCGCAAAATCATCCGCGCGGTCGCCCCGGCCGCCGGCATGTCGAACATCAATTCGAAGCGCGCGCCCGGCGCGACCGGAATAGTCTGGCGCACCGGCACGAAAGCGTCGCAGGGCTGGCTGTCGATGGCGATGACATAGGGCCTCACGCCCTCGAACGACAGCACCATGATCCGCGCATTGGCGAGATTGGCCAGCCGCAGCCGCACGCGCGCGCCGGGCGCGAATTCATGCGTCTTCGGCGCGCTCGCGCCGTTCACCGTGAGCAATGTTCCAATGCGCCCCGGCCCTCGCGCCTCGGCAAGATTGGCGAAATCACTGTCCACCGCGCTTTTCGAGTCGAGTCGCCAATCGTCCAGTATAACGGCGAGATCCGCGTCGCTGGTGAGCGGAGTCGCCTCGTCGACGACGACGAGGCCTTTAAGTCCGCGCCCCATCAATTCGCCCGTGCGTGGAAAGACGCTGGGGCGATAGCAAAAGAGTCCGGGATCGTTCAGCGCGCGGCGATAGTCGAATGACGCGCCGGGCGGGACCGGAGTCTGAGTGAGCGGAACCACCCCGTCCATCGCGTTGTCGCCGCGCATGCCCTGCCAGTGCAAGCTCATTGGCAGATCGGTCTTGTTGACGAGACGAACGGACAGCGTCTCGCCCTGCTTGTAGCGCAGCATCGGGCCATAGGGCGCCCCGACGACGCCGGGCGGGCTATTAGCGTCGTCGAAGCACAGAATGTCCGTGACCGCCAAGGGCTCCGGCAGGAGTCGCGCCTTGCCGGCCCGCGCCTCCAGAACGCGCGGCGCGGCCTCTCCCAAGGCTGGGAGCGGAACGACGAAGGCGCTGACGCCGGCGAGAAAAGCGCGACGGGTCGATGCGTGCGGCATGAAATGTCTCTGGATTTGGAGCGGACGGAATCGACCCAACATTTTTTATCGCGGCGGCGCCCGAAAAGCCTTACGTGCCCACTTTGCGCGTCGCCGTTTTCAACCAGCGCCGCGTCTTGGCGTCGAGCAGCGGCGACAGCGCTTTGCGCACGCGCGCGTGATAAGAGTCGAGCCAGTCGGCTTCTTCCGCCGAGAGAAGCTCCGGCTCGACGCAGTTCAAATCGAAGGGCGCCAGCGTGATCGTCTCGAAGCCGCGCATCTCGCGCTCGGCCCCCCTGATCTCGCGGGGCTCGACGATCACCAGATTTTCCAGTCTGATCCCATATTCGCCGACGCGGTAATGGCCGGGCTCGTTGGACAGGATCATGCCGGGCTCCAGCGCCGTCGTCCCGAATTTGCTGATGCGCTGCGGCCCCTCGTGGACAGACAAATAGGCGCCGACGCCGTGGCCGACGCCGTGATCGAAATCGAGCCCCGCCTCCCAAAGATAACGGCGCGCGAAGCCGTCGAGCTGCGCGCCCGAAACGCCCTTGGGGAACACCGCGCGGGCAATCGCGATGTGGCCCTTGAGCACGCGCGTGAAATGATCGCGCAACTGTTTCGACGCCCTGCCGACCGCCACGGTTCGCGTGACATCCGTGGTGCCATCGAGATATTGCGCGCCGGAATCGACGAGATAAACGCCGCGGCCGATGCGCAGATTGCTCGCGTCGCTGACGCGATAATGCGGGATCGCCGCGTGCGGACCGAAGGCGGAAATCGTCGGGAAGGAAATATCCCGCAAAAGCCCGCCCTCGCGCCGAAATGTCTCCAGCGCCTGCGCCGCCGCGATTTCGGTCAGCCTGCCAGTGAGCGCCTCCGACTCGAACCAGGCGAGAAAGCGCGTCAGCGCGGCGCCGTCGCGCACATGGGCGGCTCTCGCGCCGGCGAGTTCCGTCTCGTTCTTGATCGCCTTGGGAAGCGCGACGGGATCGTCGCCAAGGCGCGGCTCGCCGCCCGCCGCGCGCAATGTCTCGACCAATTTCACGGGCGCGGTGGCCGCGTCGAAGAGAATGGTTTTGGCCTTGGCGCCGGCGTCTCGAAGATCGGGCAAGAGTTGCGACGGCGGCGCGATGGTCGTGAATTTTTCGAGCGCGCCGTGCGTCTTTTGGGAGATTTTCTCGGCCTCGACATAGAGCGTCGGCCGGCCGCTCGCCGGCAGCAAGGCGAAGGCCAGCGCGATCGGCGTATGCGCGATATCGGCGCCGCGAATATTGAAGGCCCAGGCGATGGAATGCGGATCCGAAAGGAACAGCGCGTCCGCGCCATGCAGCGTCTTTCGGATGCGCGCGAGCTTGGCGTTGACCGAGGCGCCGGCGTATCGCGGCGGATAGGGCGAAATTTGTCCAAGCGGCGGAGGCGGACGATCGGCCCAGATCGCGTCGATCGGATTATGCTCCAGAGCGACCAGCGAAATGTTCGTGCCGCCCAGCGCTTTCGTGAAACGCTCGATCTGCGCGGGCGTGTGGACCCAGGGATCATAGCCGATGCGCGCGCCCGCTTGGGCGTGCTCGGCGAGCCAACGCGACGGGGGCGTTTCGCCGATGTCCACGGGCGTGAACAGCTTGGGGTCGATCTCGCCGCGCACTTGCAAGACGTAGCGCCCGTCGACGAAAATCGCCGCCTCGTCCCGCAAAATCACGGCGAAGCCCGCCGAGCCGGAAAAGCCGGTGAGCCAGGCGAGCCGCTCGGCGCATTTGGCGACATATTCGTTTTGGTGCTCGTCGGCGCGAGGCGCGAGAAAACCGTCGAGATTTTGCCCCGCGAGTCTCGCGCGCAACGCCTCGAGGCGGGGGCCGCGGGGCCCGCTTTCGGCGGGGTCGGCGAAGGTCTGGAATTTTGCTTCGAACATGATGCGAGGCTAGCTCCGCCGCGCGCCGGGAGCAAGTCTCGATACGCCTTGCGCGGGGGAGCGCGCCACAAAAAGAAGCGGCGCCCATGAGGCGCCGCTCCCCCTCGTCCGATCGTTTGAGGCGAACGATCAGAGATTATACGCCCGCTCGCCGTGGTCGGTGATGTCGAGACCCTCGCGCTCCTGGTCGGGCGCCGGGCGCAGGCCGATCACCAGATCGACGATCTTATAGAGGATCGCCGAGCCGATGCCCGAATAGAGCAGCGTCGCGCCAACGGCCGTGCCTTGGGCGATCATTTGCGGGATCATTTCATATTTGCCCGCGAAGTTCTCGCCGATGTTGCTGTAGTCGGTGATGCCGACGCCGCCCAGAACCGGATTCACCAGAATGCCGGTCGCGAGCGCGCCGGTGATNNGTCACCGCGACGAGGCCCGCGACCGCGCCGGAGATGAGGCCAAGGAGCGAAGGCTTGCCCTTCACCGCCCATTCCACCAGCAGCCAGGATAGCGCGGCGCCGGCCGTGGCCACCATCGTGTTGACGAAGGCCAGCGCCGTCGTGCCGTTGGCTTCCAGATTAGAGCCGGCGTTGAAGCCGAACCAGCCAACCCACAGCAGCGAGGCGCCAATCATCGACATGGTGAGCGAATGCGGCGGAAGCGCTTCCTTGCCATAGCCGATGCGCTTGCCGACGATCAGCGCGCCAACGAAGCCGGCGATGCCGGCGTTGATATGCACCACCGTGCCGCCCGCGAAGTCCAGCGCGCCGACGCCCTTCATCCAGGGCGCGAGGCCGCCGGCGATCCAGCCCACGGAACTCGTCGCCGCGTCGATCTTGTCCTGCGACAGTTTTTTGGCTTCGTCCGTCGTCGCCGCCGCGAGTTCCGTCGCCGCGTCGACGATCACATTCGGATCGGCGACGGCCCAGACCCAATGCGCGATCGGGAAGTAGATCAACGTCACCCATGCCGTGATGAACACGAACACCGCCGAGAACTTCATGCGCTCGGCGAAGGCGCCGATGATCAAGGCCGGCGTGATCATCGCGAAGGTCATCTGGAACACGAAATAAGCGAGTTCCGGAATGACATGGCCGGGCGTGAAGGTCGGCGCNNGAGCGATCCGCCGTCGCCAAAGGCCAGCGAATAGCCGTAAAGCGTCCAGAGCACGCCGACCAGCGCCACGATGGTGAAGACCTGCGTTAGGATCGACGCCATGTTCTTGCTGCGCACGAGGCCGCCATAGAACAGCGCGAGGCCGGGAATGGACATCATCAGCACCAGCGCGCTGGAGGTCAGCATCCATGCGGTGTCGCCGGGATTGGGAACGGGCGCGTTGCCGGCGGCAAGCGCCGGAGATGCGGCGAGAAAGACGCATTGGGCCAGGAAAAACGCTCCCGTAACGGTCGAGACGCTGGAAATGCCGCGTGGCGGACGAAGACTCATTGACGACTCCTGATAGGTCGGGGAAGGGAAAATCACAGCGCGTCCTCGTCTTTTTCGCCGGTGCGGATGCGGACCGCGCGCTCGATCGGCGCGACGAAGATTTTGCCGTCGCCAATCTGGCCGGTGCGAGCGGTGGCGGTGATCGTCTCGATCGTCTTGTCGACAAGCTCCGCCGCGACCGCCACTTCGATTTTCAGTTTGGGAAGAAAACTAACGGCGTATTCGGCGCCGCGATAAATTTCCGTATGACCCTTCTGTCGCCCGTAGCCCTTCACCTCCGTCACGGTGAGGCCGTGGACGCCGATCGCCGTCAGCGCGTCACGTACCTCATCGAGCTTGAAGGGCTTGATGATCGCGGTCACGATTTTCATCTGCCTATCCTGTGTTGTTGAACTTAAAGACGGGCGGCGCCCGCCGGGAGAACAAAACGCCGCGCGCGGCGATCGGACGCGGCGAAAGCGCCACGCTGGGCTCATCGCCTTCAATTGGCGTGCCAATCGTCGAAACGCGCGGAAAACCCGGGCGCGGAAGCTATAGCGCGTCGCCGACGCGATTCGCCCGGCGCGCGCCCGTCAGGGTTTCTTTACGACGAACCGAGTGATTCCGGGGATTGCCGGCACGGGGTCGCCCGCCTCCGCTCGGCGCCCTCGGCGCCTTTAAAATCGGCATACTCGGCGTCGCCGCCGCGAGTTGCCCAAAAACAATCCTTGCCCTGCTTAAATTTTAGCGCCTCTTTGACGGATCAACCCTTCTTGCGCCACCGAGGCGATCATGCGCCCCTCCCGCGTGAACAATTGGCCGCGGGTCAAAGCCCGCCCGCCCGAGGCGTTTGGGCTGTCTTGCGCGTAGAGCAGCCATTCGTCGGCGCGGAAGGGGCGATGAAACCACAGCGCGTGATCGAGGCTGGCGACCTGTAGCGTGTGATCAAAGATCGAGCGTCCATGCGCCGCCAGCGCCGTGTTCAGTAGGGTCATGTCCGAAAGATAGGCAAGCACGGCTTGGTGGACGGCGTCGTCGCCCGGCATCGGGTCGACGATGCGAAACCAAATATTCTGGCGCGTCTTGCCCGGATGCGCGCCGCCGAGCATCCCCTCGAGATCGACGAAGCGAATGTCCAGCGCCGAGTTTTTCTCCATTCGCTCCAGCGCGCCGCGCGGCAGAAACGACTTCAGCCGCTCGGATAGCGCGCTGGTCGTGGCCAAGGTTTCAGGGCCAGGAACTTCCGGCGGCTCGAACGAATGCTCGAATCCCTGCTCGACGATCTGGAACGACGCCTCCAGGGAGAAGATCGTGCTGCCTCGCTGTTTGGCCGTGCAGCGCCGGGTCGTGAAGCTTTTGCCGTCGCGAACGCGCTCGACGGTATAATCGATCGGCGTTTTCGGATCGCCGGCGAGCACGAAATAACCGTGCAACGAATGCGCCGGCCGATCAGCCGGGACCGTGCGCCGCGCCGCGACCAGCGCCTGCGCGATCGCCTGACCTCCGAACACCATTGGTCCCGCGGTCGGAGGGCTGTGGCCGCGAAACGCGTCCTCGCCGACGCATTCGAGATCGAGCAGCGCCAGCAGACGCTCCAACGGGGGCGACGAGTCGGTCGTCATCGCGGGTTACTCGATCCGCCGCGCCTCCTCTGGCAGCATGATCGGGATGCCGTCGCGAATGGGGAAGGCGAGACGCGCGGAACGCGAGATCAGCTCCTGACGCCCCGAGTCATATTCCAAGGTCGACTTGGTCAAGGGACAAACGAGAATCTCCAGCAGTCGCGGATCCACACGGGTGGGGTCCCGAGCGCCTTCCGGCGCCTTGTCAGCGGTGTCGTTCAATGCCGTCTCCTCGATAGGTCCGCGCGCCAGCGCCATTGGTATGCGCGCGCCATCATAGGCTATTCGTCGCCCAAACTTCAATGAAACTGCGCGCGGTCAACGACATGTTGGGCGCGGTCGCCCTGAGCGAGATCGAACTGCGCCAGGCCGATCAGAACCTCCGCGCGGGTCTTGAGGTCGATCGCCTCCAGCAGTGATTGCTTCTCCCGCGCTCCGAACGGGCACATCATCGCGAGCGCGTTGACCAGGATTTCGGTCGGAGCGGCGTCGATGCTGGCCCAGTCGATATCGAGCTTCGACGCCTGCGCGAATTTGCGCAGCATTTCCGTCATCCGGGCGCGATCGACGTTGTCTTCGCCCGCCCCCGGCTCGAGATCGTGAGCGAAGTCGTCGAAGGCGACGCGGGCGGTTCGGAACGGCGCGCTCGGCTCCTCCTCCTCCGCCAATATCTTAAATCGGGTCACGCCACTCAATGTTATGATGTAACGCGCATCGCCCGTTTCCCTGAAATGGGTGACGCGGCCGGCGCAGCCGATTTCATAGAGCCGATCTTCCGCGCGGGCGCCGCCCAAGGGCTGAATCATGCCGATCAGGCGGTCGCTGGCGATGGCGCTGTCGATCATCGCCAGATAGCGCGGCTCGAAGATATTGAGCGGAAGCTCGCCGCGCGGCAGCAGCAACGCTCCCGTCAACGGGAACAGCCGCAACACGCTCGGAAGCTCGTCGATGGAAGCGTATTGTCGATTCATGCACATGACACGATGACGCTCCCTTCACTCTTCCTCAGGAAAATAAAAGCGACGACAGTTTCCGCCGCGCGCTCGCGGTGGATTTATCGGTCGGCCCCCAGGCTTCGAAGAACTGCACGAGCTGTTTGCGCGCCCCGTCATCGTTCCAACTACGGTCGCGCCGAACGATGTCAAGGAGCGCCGCGGCGGCTTCTTCGCGCAGCCCCTTCGCGTTCAGCGCTAGGGCGAGGTCGAACAACGCCTGCGCGTCGTCGGGGTTGGCTACGGCGCGCCGCCGCAATGCGTCGACCTCGTCGAGCGCGCTCGCGCGCAAGGCGTTTTCCAGCGCCGCCGCCGCTCCGGCGACGGAGGCGTCGCGGCGCAGCGCCTCGGGCGCCCCGGCCAGCAACGCTTGCGCGTCTTCGAGGCGGCCGTTGTCGGTGTAGAGCCGAAGCAATTCGGCGAAGGCCCTGGGCTGCGGCGGCTCCAGGCTGGCGAGTTCGGTCAGCAGCGCCTCGGCGCCGGAGAGATCCCCGGCTTCGAGCAAATCCTCGACAACCCGATAGGCGTCGGCCTCCGCTTCGATCGGCCCGACCAGCCGCTCCAGAAAGCCCTTGATCTGGCTGTCCGGCAACAGGCCGACGAAGCCGTCGGCGGGCCGTCCGCGCTGGAACGCGACCACCGCCGGAATCGATTTGACCCCAAGCTGAGCCGCGATTTCCGGCTCGTCGTCAACGTTCATCTTGACCAGACGCACCTTGCCGCCGGTCGCCTTGACCAGTCGCTCCAAGCTGGGCGCGAGTTGGCGGCAGGGACCGCACCAGGGCGCCCAGAAGTCGACGAGCACAACGCGGCGCATCGAGGCTTCCAGCACATCGGCGCGAAATCGCGCGCTCGTCGTGTCGAGGGGTGCGTCGTCCGCCGCGTCATTGGCGGGATTCGTCGAAAAATCGCTGAAACTCATGGCTTCGCCTCCAGTCGCGCCGCGGCCGCGGGCGGCGCCTAATCGCGCGCAAAGGTCAGATAGACGGGTTTTCGTCCCGCCGCTATCGCCTTCCCCTCATATTTCGTCCGCGTCCATCCTTCCCAGGGGTGGAGCCAGTCGGCGGCGCCCGACGCCGTCCATCGGAAATCCGGCGAGGCGCGCAGCCGCGCGAGCGTCCAGGCGGCGTAGTCGTCGATGTCGGTGGCGAAGCGCAGCTGCGCGCCGGCGCGCATGACCCGCGCCAAACGGGCGATCGTGTCGGCGGAGATGAAACGGCGCTTGCGCTGACGGCGCTTCGGCCAGGGATCTGGATAAAACAAATAAA
>PLZT01000619.1:0-17367 GCA_003152255.1 Methylocystaceae bacterium
AATTGCGGATATTGTCGATGTCATGGCTGGTCATGGCCGCTCGGATAGCAGCGCCAGGGCGCTAAGGGAAGAGCGCCGTCGCGCGCCGCGCGACAATGCGCGCCAAATTGCGTGAAACGACAAAAAAGCGCGCGCGGATGCGCGATTCCGCGCGCGCCGTGACGATACCCTATTTCTTGGCGAGGCGCGCCTCGACTTCGCTCATCAACTTGGCCGCCAACTGCTTCGCGAGCGGCCAGCCTGTATCGCGGATCCATTGAGCGAGGGCGACGCTGGCCTTAACCGCGAGGCAACCCAGTTGCGTCGCGATTTCGACGGTCTTGTCGAACCAGCCCAGCGCAGGATGATTCTCCGGGATCTTGCCGCGCAGGAAAGCGAGGCCGGCCTTGGTCCGTTCCGTGACCAGCGCCCACAGAACCTCGGCGGGCTCGGCGGATGGAGAGGCCTCGATTATATGGCGCAGCCCCAGGATTTCCTTGGCGGATTCCTCCGCCCGGCGGCCAGCCTCGGCGAGAGCGCGCGCCGCGTCCGCGGCCTCGCTGGCGAGACGGTCGCGCTCCGTCGCGGCGGCGGCGAGACGCTGGCGCAATTCGTCGCGCTCGCGCGAGATCGCATTGGCCTTCGCGACGATCTCCGATTTCTCGAAGGCGTGACGGTCGCGCTCGGCCGCGACGCTCTTCAATTGCTCTTGCAATTCGCCGATATTGACGACGGGCGCGGCGGGCGCCGGCGCCGCCTGGGGAAGCTCGTGATCGTCCGACAGGGCTGCCTCCTAAGTGTTAGGCCCGACAGCGCGCGGGCGGAAATAATTCGTCCCGAGAATCGGACGCGGAACAGCTGTTCAAAAATGATACATATTCGCTTTGTCGATCCGACGCCAGAAGCTTCTTCTCGCCAAGCCCAAGCGCTTGCGCCCGGATATCGCTGGCGGAAGTTGAATTGACTTTGGATAAGCCGAGGCGCTCAGCGGTCGCCGGCGCCGTGCTTGGAGGAGTCCGCGCCGGCCGCTTTCAGCAACGTCAGACAGTCGTGAGGATTGGCGAGACAATGTTCGCGCGCGGCGCCGGCGAGCTTCGCCGCGGCGGCCCGTTGAAGCGCCGTCAGCGCGTCATCCTTGACGCCGACCGCGCGGCGCTCTCCGCTGGTCGGCGTTTCGCTTCCGCCGCGCGCGCGCGCCAAGGAGGCGACGATTTCGTCCTTATGCAGCGCGAAATACACCAGGGCGATCACGAACGCGCTTTTGAGAAGAAAGCCCAAGACAAGCTCCAAATGCGGCCTGCAAGCGCGGCGCGGCCGGCGTGGTCGTGATGAAGTTGATCCCAAGCCGCGCTCACGCGGGAGCTTTGCGGGCATATCCTTTCGCAATCGTTAATCGATGCTCCCCGAGCGCGCATAATGAATGGCAACGACTTGCAAACCATGAGCAAAGATCGGGGCCGGCTCCCGCCCGTTAATACGCTTCACGACTGCGACCTTAGCAGTCACTTAACATCGATTTGAAAGGCTCGCGCTAATTAGGGAGCGTCGCCTTGGGTAACATGTCAGCAATCACTTCCACCGAGCCGGAATGGCTGGATCTCCTGACGCATAAGAGCGCCAGCAACGATCCGATCGAACTGGCGCGTCAAAAGTTTTTCGTGGCTGCGCGCCTGGCCGTCGGCATGACCGTTCTGGCGTTCTCGCCGATCTCTCTGTTTCTTTACGGCATCCCGAGCCCGCAGCACGCGGCGCAGTTCATCCTCGCGCTGACCCCGCTTATCGCGATCGTCGTGCTCAAGCAAACCGGCAATTTGCGCTTGGCGGAGTGCGTTTCGATCTTCGGCTGGGCCGCCCTCGCCGCCAATGTCGGCGCTTCGACGCAAGGCTACGAAGCCGTCTCCCTCACTCTTCTGACCATCGCATTGCTCGAGGCCGCGCTGACCTTGGAAATCGGCATGGTCACCGCCGTCGTCGGCGCCATTCTCGCGCTGATCGCCCTGGAGGTGAGCAGCAATCCATATGGTCCCACCGGCGTCGCGGCGCGCGCCGACGTCGCGCTCTTCGTCACGCCGCTGATGATGTACATGGCCGCGCTGGCCGCCGGCGCGATTTTCATGGCCCATGCCCGCGTGCTGGCGGATAAGCGCAACGCCCGCGATTTGCGGCTGCTCACCAGCGCGATCGGCGACATCGTCGTTCGTTTCGATCGCACGGGCGCGGTGTCGTCGATCGTCGGCGACATGCACAAGACTTACGGCCTGGAGACTCGCGACCTGTTTGGCCGAGGCTTCTTCCGGCGCGTGCACGTCGCCGACCGCCCCGCGTTTCTCAAGCTCGTTTCGGATGCGATCACCAACAACGCGCCGGCCCACGCCGTGCTGCGCCTCCATATCGGCGGCATCGAGAACTGCCTCGGCGGCTATCTCGAACCGGTGTTCAATTACTTCGACGCGCGCACCTGCCACATCGAGCCGACGTCGGAGGACACCCAGGAGATCGAAGCGCCCGTGCTCTGCATCCTGAGGGATGTCACGGCGGCGCACCGCGCCGAGGAAGAGATCGCGGCGGCCCGCCGCCAGAGCGAACTCGCCATGGCCGGCAAAACGCGCTTCCTCGCCAATGTCAGTCACGAGCTTCGCACGCCGCTCAACGCGATCATCGGCTTTTCGGAAATGCTGGCCAGCGAGGAGTTGGAGCCGCGCGAAGCCGAAAAGCGCCGGGAATACGCCAATATCATCCGCGACTCTGGAAATCATCTGCACGAAGTCGTGAGCATGATCCTCGATATGTCGAAGATCGAATCGGGATCGATGCAGATTTTCCCCGAGCCGTTCTCCCTGCCGAAGCTCGTCGAGCAGTGCTGCGATATGATCCAGATCAAAGCCGATCAGGGCCAGGTCATGCTGGCGCGCGAGTGCTGGGACGACCTCGAGGAGGTTGTCGCGGACAAGCGCGCCTGCAAGCAGATCCTGCTCAATCTTCTGTCCAACGCCGTCAAATTCACGCCGCCGCGGGGCACGGTGACCGTGCGCTTGCGCCCCGAGGGCAATTCGCTGGTTCTCGCGGTCTCCGACACCGGCATCGGCATCGGCGCCGACGATCTCGCCCGGTTGGGAGATCCTTTCTTCCAGGCGAGTTCATCGCACGATCGCAGCTATGAAGGCACGGGCCTTGGTCTCTCGGTCGTGCGCGGACTGGTCGGACTGCACGGCGGCGCCATCGCCGTCGAGAGCGCCTTGAAGATGGGCACGACGGTCACGGTGCGCTTGCCGCTCGACGGCCGAAGCTGCGATCAAGGCGCGACGACGACAAAGATCGAAACCATCGCTCGCCGCCACGCCGCGGCTCAAGGCGAGGACATCGGGCAAGACCAAGATAAGGTGAAGAAAATTGCGTGAAGCTCTCGCCGTGTCCAACATCGACTTTTCCCCGCGCGACGAGCGCGCCGGCAATGCAAAACGCCGGGCAAAGCCCGCCGCGGCCAAGCGCGCTCCGTTTTTGCGGCGCGTTTTCGGCGAGAAAGGGCACTTTCGCTCCGTGTTGTTCACCGGCTTCGCCGGCCTCGTCGCCGTCGGCGTGCCGCTCAACGCGCTGTTCATGCAGGAGGGCCGGCGTCCGGCCGCGGCCGTCGCGTTGAAAATGCCGCCGATCGACGCCGCGCGGCAGAGCCAGGCGGCGCCCCCGTCCCATCCGCGGACCGCGCCGCCAAGCGTCGCCAAGACGGAAGCGCCAAGGCAGGAGCCTTCGCGAATCGAAACGGCCAAGCCGACGGAAAAGACCTTCGATCCGATCGCTCAATTGCTAGGGAGCGCCGCGCCGCGCAAGAGCGACGCCGCCGCCGGCGCCGACCCCAAAAGAGACCCCAAGAGCAACGACCCCAAGAACAAGTCGGTGATCTTCGCGCAGCGGGCCTTGGCCAAGCTCGGCTACTCCCTGCATCAGGACGGCGTCTACGGCGGCACGACGCGTCAGGCGATCGAGAAGTTCGAACGCTCCAACGGTCTGCCGGTGAAGGGCGAATTGTCCCCCAAGATCCTTCGGCTGCTCGGCGCGCGCACGGGCGTCGCGTTCAAGTGACCGTGCACCGCGCCTCGGCGCGAGGATGCGAGGCTCCCTCATGCGCTTGCGGTCGGATATCTTCGTCGCCGCTCTGATCCGGCTGGCCGAGACGCAGGGAGCCGTCGCCATGCTGCGCCGGCGCGGCGCCGCGGAAGCCGGGGCGATATTCGTGAAGGTCGACCGGCTCGACGGCGCCGCCGCGCTTTACGGCCCCGCCGCGCAAAGCGAAGAGCTGCCCGAGGGCGTCGCGCGGCTGTTCACCAGACTTCACGCCGAGGAATGGCGCGATCCGCTCGACGTCGAGGAGCGCCTGCGACGCGAGATCGCCTTCGATCCGGACATTTGGATCGTCGAGATCGAGGATCGCCAGGGCCGCGCCTTCATCGACCTTACGGCGTAAGGCGCGGCATTTCCTAAACTTTATCGGAATTGGCGAGGCGATGGACGCCCGGCGCCAGGCGGTCCGCGGCCCCGCGCCGGCGCGCGCCGGCTTGCGCCGACGACTCCTCGCGCCAGGCGACGCGCCGGATCGGCTCGCGGTCGAAGCGGCCGACGCCATTGATCGCGGCGACGATCCGCGTGGCGGCGCGCCTCGACGTCGAAGACACGAGGGCGCGCAGCGCGCGAACGCGGTGGACATCGAGCGCGAAAGCCTTGCCGCTGGCCAAAAACAACCGTGTCGCCGTCGGAAGATCCATTCCAAGCGCGACATAGGTCAGCGCCAGCGCTTCTCCGCCCTCGTCGAGGAAAATCTTGCGCACGCGGCTCTTGCGCGCGTCGAGCGCGTCGGCGACGAGCGAGATCATCGCGTCGCGCTCCTCTCGGGCCGCCAGCGCTTCGAGCCGCCCGGCGAGTTGCTCGTCGCCGGGCGCCCAACTGTCGCCAATTCGGTCGACAAACGCCGACCGGCACGCGGCCGACACGATCCGCCCTCGCTCGTCTCGCGTCGCCGCGAGAAACAGCGACTCTGGATCGACGTCCAAGTCCTCCCGGTTGAGCAGCAAGCGCGCGAGTTGCTGATCGTCGCGCGCGACATACATCAGAGCGCGCAGCGCGCCGGTGTCGAGACGAATTCGCCGATTGGCGGCGAGCGCGTAGAGCACGACGCCCTCGTCGCGCGCCGCCAGGGCGCCGATGGCCTCGCGCGGCAGTTCCGAGCGACGCGCGATCGCGGCGGCGAGTTCGGCCGAGCCGTGCGCGGCCTTAGCGATAATATCCGCGACAGGCGGCGACGGCGCGAATTCGAAGGCGATGCGCGCGCAGTCGCCGCCTCGATCAAAGAAGCGGCGGATCAAAGCGGGCGGCGTGTCTGGATGACGGCAAAGCGACTCGGCGACCGTCGCGACGATTTCGCTGTTGGTCACATCGATCAGATCGCCGGCGAGCCGCTCGAATTGCCGCAGTTCGGTCTGACCGCGCCCCTCGCGCGCGACGAATTGCTCGACAATCCTGTGCAACAGCTCGCGTATCGCGCCCTGTCGCTCGCGCTCACCGGAAAGCATGGCCTCCCCGCTCCATCCAAAGACGCTTCAACATTCAAAGATTGTAAGCAAGGGTTGTTGACGCAACATTAACCCTCCCCATTCCTTAATGGATTCTCGACATCCGATGGGTGATTTGTCGGCAAGTTCTCGGGACGACACAGGCCATGGCGCAGATAATATCATTGCAATCGCGAATGCGGCCGCCGCGGCGACCGTCCCCGGCGGGCGACGGGGCCCGGATCCTCTTCTTCATGGGCGTGCGCTACATGCGCATCGAGGAGTATTCGCCCTCGACGACCGACGCGCCGAGCCGCGTAGACGGTCGTGGCGGCGGCGGGAAACGCAAGCGCCGCGCGCGCGCCTGAAGCCGCCACGCGCCATCGATCCATGTCCTTCAATCCGCAAGCACGAGCGCCCAAAAGACTTTGAATTTCGAGCCTGGCGCATAGACCGCGGCGAGACCCATGCGCCGCGCGCGCGCTTCCAGCATGCGCCCATTATGCGCCGGCGATTGACGCCATCCCGAGAACGCCTCGGCCAACGTGTCGTAGCCGGCGGACAGATTTTCGATCGCCGCGCCTTCGCCGCGAACGCCCGCGGCCTTTAGAGCCGCCGCGAGCCCGCCGGCGGAGCGCGAATCGACCGCGCCGCGACGCGCCATGGCCCGCGCCCGCTCCAGGGCGACCCCCTGAAGCCTCGCGTCGAGCGCCAGTTCGCTAAGACCGTGATTGCGCCGATATTGCGAAATCATGTCGCGCGCGGCCTCCGTATCGACCTCCGCCCCGCCTCGCGAAAGCGAGCGATAAAGGCTCGGCTCCCCGGCGGCGGCGGGCGCCGGCGTCTCGCGTGGCGGCGGCGCGCCGCAAGCGGCCAGCGCAAGACAAAAGGCGAGCGCGGCGAAACGCTTAACGGGGGGCGTGAACATCGGACTGTTTTGCGCCGCCAGGGTTTAAAAACGATGAACACCTGCCAACAAATGCCGGCGCGATCCTGGCGCGTGGCCAAGCGGCAGGCGCGGTTCGTCGGCGGCGTGACGTTCAATTTATGATACTGCGCGCCCGCTTCCCGATTCGCTTCGCGTCTTCGTCCGCTTCCGGCAGTCTTTGCTCCACCGCGAACTTTTCGAATCCTTCAAACTGCACGACGGTGGGCGGCGTCGGCGCTGGCGGCGCGGCGATCTTTATGCCAGCGTCGGCGAGCCTTTTGTACAAGTCGAAGTGCAGATCGCTGCGCACGCGCGACGATTGTTCGACATCCTCGAGATAGCACCACAGCTCGAAGCGGAATTGAGCGGCCTCCATCCCCAGAAACATCACCTGCGGCGCCGGCAGGCGCAGCACGCCGTCCTGCGCGCGCGCCGCCGCCAGCAGAATGTCGCGAATCTGCTCGGGATCGACGCCCGAATGCGGCGCGAGCGCGATCTTGACGCGCCCGACCTTGTCGCCGCGCAGCCAGTTCTTGACGACGCCCGTGACCAGATTGGAGTTGGGCACGATCATCGTCGCGCGGTCGAAGGTTTCGATCTCGGTCGAGCGCACGTTGATGCGCTTCACATAGCCCTGCTCGTCTCCGAGCACCACCCAGTCGCCGACGCGAATGGCGCGCTCCCACAACAGGATGAGGCCGGACACGAAATTATTGACGATCGATTGCAGTCCAAAGCCGATGCCGACCGACAACGCGCCGGCGACAATGGCCAGCTTCTCGAAGCCAAGGCCGAGATGCTCCATCGCGACGGAGACCGCCAATATGAAGCCGGCGTAGCCCACGCTGGCGCCAATCGAATTGCGCAGCCCCATGTCCAGCCGCGTCAGCGGCAGTAAGGTGCCGTCGAGCCAGCGCCGCAGGCCATGCGCCGCCGCGAGCGTGATCGCGAAGAGAGCGATCGCCACGAAAGCGGTCGAGGGCGAGATGGTGACATCGGCGATCTTGACCGCCAAAAAAGACGATTGCAGGTCGGACAGAAAATCGCCGGACTCGACGCCGAATGGCGCGAGAATGAGCAGCGCCGCAATTCCAAAACAGGTCAGCGTCAGCGCGCCCGAGAGCAGCGCCGCGAGCGGCCGCAGCGATTGGCGCTCGACCCCGAGCATGCTCGACGCCACCAGTGCAAACCGTCCGGTCGGCGCCAAGACCCTGTCGGTGGCGGCGCGCGATAGCGTCAGAACGATCAGGAGAACGCCGGCGACGACGAGGGTCCAGCAGCCTTGAACGATGAAGAAATTGGCGAAGGTGACATAGCCCAGCGCGCAAGCGGCGACGACTGTAGCCGCGGCAGCGAAGCCGAGCAATCGCGTCAGCGAGAGCCAGTCACGACCAACGTTCGCCTCGCCCGCACGGCCGCGCGGAAAGCTCCGCAGCGTCGCGATCATGAAGGCGACGCATAGCAAGGCCCCGAGCCCGCGCGTGAGAATGGCGAGGGAGAGACTCGCCTGCGCCGCCTCCTCGATCTGCTCAAGCAGACGCACCCCGGCCATCGTCGCGACGATGGCGACGGCAAGTCGCGTTAGCTGCCCGGCCAGCGGATCGCCGGGGTCGACGAGACGCCAGCGCGGCGCGCCCGGCGCCAACACCGCCCGCGCGACGCCATAAGTCACCCCGACGCGCCCGACGCCTTCGAACAGGCGCGTCAGAATTGGCTCCAACGCGGCGTCAGTGAGGTCGAAGCCCTCGAGCGCCGAGGCAAGCGCCATCATCGCGGCCAGCGGAGCGGCGCTCGTCGCCAGCGCAGCCCAGGCCGCGCCGACGGCCTTTTTCAACTTCGCGGGCGCGGCGACGCCTTGGGCGCGCGTCACCACGCGCCGCGCGAAGGTCATCAACAACGGAATGGAAAGCAGAATTAAGACGACGACGCCGAGCAACTCGGCCTTGTGCGCGCCGTTCACGCGGCTCGCGAAATTGGCGGCGCGCTCCTCGAAAAAGACCGCCGCGGCCGCGCCCGCGCGCGGCGCATCGGCCAGGGCGTCCTTCCACAAGGTCGGCGAAAACAGCGGCCGGCTGCGCAAAAACAGCGTCTTCGCGAACAGCGACCGCTGGCGGGCGATGATCGTCACGAGCGTCTGCCGCGCCTCAATTTGCAGGGAGCGCGCGCGTTTGAGCGTGGCGTCGATGTCGTCATACAGCTTGCGCTGCTCGGTCCATTCCGCGTTGGCGACGGCGGTGGCGGAACTGGCCGCGCCCGGGTCCACCGGCTTCACGCTCGGCGGGGTCGCGCCCTGAGTCGCGGCGGAGGAGGCCTTGGTGTCGGGCTTCGCCGGCGCGGCTTTGCTCGGGATTTGCGCGAGCGCGAGTTTGACCGCGGGCTGCGCGGGCGCGGGCGCGGCCGGCGCGGGAGCCGAAGCGTCGGGCTTCGCATCGGGGGACGGAGAGCCCAATTGCTGGAGCCGCGCGTCAATCGCCTGCAAACGCGGCGTCAGACGATCGATCACATTCTGCAGGTCGAGCGGCAGCGGCTCAACGCGATCGCGCAGCCGATGCAACTCGCCGTCGCTCGCGCCCGCATGGACCAGCGCGGTCTCCACCTCGTCCAGCGTCGCTCGCGCCCGATCGAGAGTCTTGTTGTGCTTCTCGATCACGACGCTCGAGGCCTCGTCGCCTCGGGCGGCGAAGGCGAACAGCGCAAGAACCAGGAAGGCGAGAAGGCGGAGAGACGAGATGCGCAAGGGGCGGGAATCCGGCTGGAGGGGAATCTGGGCGGACTATCGGACAAGAGCGGCGAGAGGAAGGCGAGAATTGTCGGTTAAGTTTTGGCTGGCGCTCGCGTTACGCCTCTAGCTCTCCTCGTACGGATGCTCTCCTCCAAACCGGTCCACCGCCCGCCATCCCCCATCGGCGGCGCGAAAAACATGCGGCGCCTCGACCGGGATTTTGCCGAAGCCGCCGGGTAAATCCAGGACATACCGCGGCAGCGCGTGGCCGCCGACCCGTCGCGCCAGTTCCGCGTAAATTTCGCGCCCGTCCGCCAGGGACAGGCGGAAATGCGCGGTGCCCGGCGCTAAATCTGGATGATGCAGATAATAGGGTTTTACGCCGAGCGACACGAGCGCCCGCATAAGCGGCTCCAGCGTGTCGGCGTCATCATTGACGCCTTTCAGCAGCACGGTTTGCGACAGCAGCGCCGCGCCCGCCGCGCGCAGTCTCGCGATCGCCTCGCGCGCGCCCTCGTGAAGCTCGCGTGGGTGATTGACATGTAGCGCGACATAAAGCGTCTTGCCGCTCGCTCGCAGCGCCTCCAGCCGCTCTGGCGTGACAAGCCCCGGCGCGGCCGTCGGGACACGCGTATGCACGCGCAGCAGTTTTACATGCGTGACCGCGGCGAGGCGTGTCGCGACCTCGCGCAGCCGCCGAGGAGAAGCCGCCAGCGGATCGCCGCCGGTCAGGATCACCTCGAAGATTTCCGGCCGCGCGGCGATATATTTTAGCGCCGCGTCGAGCGCGTCGTCCGGCAAAACGCCGCCCTTGCCCTGCCCCACCGTCTCGCGGCGAAAGCAGAAGCGGCAATAGACCGGGCAGACCGACAGCAGCTTCAGCAGCACGCGGTCGGGGTAGCGATGCACCAGCCCAGGCACGGGGCTGTGCGCATCGTCGCCGATGGGATCGGCGAGTTCCACTTGTCGCGTGACCAGTTCGCGCGCGTCGGGCAAGAACTGCCGCGCGATGGGGTCGTCCGCGTCGGCGGGATCGATCAGCGCCGCGATTTGCGGCGTCACCGCGACACTGTAGCGCGCCGCGACCGCGCGCAGCGCGTCGGAGGGCGTCAGCAGACCGGCGCGCGCGAGGTCGTCCAGCGAATTTAGCGTCGTGTCTTTCGCGCTGCTCATATTTTGCGGACCGGTCCGGGGTATCGCGCGACGATCGCGTCGGCGGTCAGCAGCGTGACGCTCTCGACGATCGCCTGAGCGACGAGAATTCGGTCGAAAGGATCCTTATGGATCGGCGGCAGCACGTCGACGGCGACGGCGTGTTCGCCGCTGACCGGCAATTCAAGATAGCCGTTGTCGAGCAGTCCGTGGCGCAAGGCGCGGACGTCGACAGCGAAGTCGCCGCGGCCCAGCGCGCGCTTGATCGCGATCTCCCATAGACTCGCGGCGCTGAAGATTGGTTGATTGTCGGGGTCATTCAGCAGCGCGCGAACGTCGGACGCAAGCCGCTCCGGAGCGCCCGCCGCCCAGAGCAGAACATGCGTATCCAGCAGCAGCCTCACTCGGCGCCGCCGAACAGGCGCTCGATTTCCTCGGCCCCCAAGCGGTCGAAATCGTCGGGAATCGAAATTTGGCCGCTCATGAAACCGAGACGCCGCACCCGCGCGCCGGTCGGCGCCTCGAGCGGCGTGACCTTCACCAGCGGCCGGCCGGCCTTGGCGATAATGAAGGACTCACCCCTCGCGGCCTGATCGACAAGACGCGACAACTGTGTCTTGGCTTCATGGATGTTGAAAGTGCGCATGGTCGCTCACTAAACCTAGTCGGGTTAGTTTAGTTTATTTTCAAGGACGCGACAAGAGACGCGCCGCCCCGCTTCAATAGGTCAGCAGCGGCGTTTGCCTGAACAGGCTGGGGGTCTCCAGCTGGTTCAAGATAAAATCGGCGACATCCGCGCGCGAAATCTTGCCCGCCGTCACGCCCGAGAGATCGGAGATCGCGCGGTAGACTCCCGTGCGCGGGCCATTGGTCAGAAAGCCGGGGCGAACGATCAGCCAATCGGCGGCGGAGCCCTTGATAAGGTCCTCCTCGCGGTCCTTGTCGGCGTAGATTGTTCCAAGCAATAGCGGCTGGAGAATCTTGTCGTAGAAGAAGCCGCCATGGCCGCGGCTGTCGCCGGCGCCGACGCCGGTCACCGCGACGTATTTCGTCGCCGGCGCGTCCTGAAGCGCGGCGAGCACATTGCGCGCGCCGCGAGAAAACAGCTCGACCGGACCCCGCGTCGGATTGACGCCGACGCAAGTGCAGACGGCGTCCTGTCCGCTCAAAGCCGTCCGCACATCGGCCGGCTTGCCGACATCGCCTCGGACTTTATGCAGCCGCGCGTGTTCGAGCGCCAATTTGGCGGGATCGCGCAGCAGCGCCGTCACCTCGCACCCCCGCTCCAGCGCCTGCTTCACGACTTCAAGACCAATGCCCCGCGAGGCTCCAATCACGACAATCTTCATACTCGCAACTCCTTCTCGTCCGGCCGCGCGGCCAATCACAACAATGTCCCGCGCTCCGCCACCGGCGTCCACAACACCTGCTCGATGCGCGTCGCGCCGGCCGCCAGCATCACCAGACGGTCGAAGCCGAGCGCAACGCCGCTCGCCGGCGGCATGACCGCCAGCGCGTCGAGAAAATCCTCGTCGATCGGGCAAGTCTCGCCGTAGAGGCGCGCGCGGGCGGCGCTCGCCTCGACAAAGCGGCGGCGCTGTTCGGCGGGATCGGTCAATTCGCCGAAGCCATTGGCGATTTCGACGCCGCAAACATAAAGCTCGAAACGCTCGGCGAAACGCGGATCGTCCGGCTTCGGGCGCGCCAGCGCGGCCTCGCTGACGGGATAATCCGTCAGGATCGTCGCGCGCCCGCGCCCCAGTCGATGCTCGACCTTCTCCGAAAGAATCTTGCTGAAGAGATCCGACCATGTGTCGTCCGCCGCGACGCTTACGCCGTCCCGCGCGGCGGCCCTGGCGAGGCCGTCGCGGTCGCCCAGCAGCGCGGCGAGGTCGATATTGGCGTGGCGGTCGAAGGCCTCGCACACGGTCAAAATTTCAGGCTCCTCGAAAGCCTCGGCCTCGCGGTCGCGCCAAACAAAATTGTCCGTCCCCGCGGCCTTGGCCGCGACCGCCAGCAGGTCGGCGCAATCCTCGATCAGCCGCGAGACCGGCTCATGCGCGCGATACCACTCCAGCATGGTGAATTCGGGATGGTGCAGCGCCGTGCGCTCGCGGTTGCGGAACACATGAGCGAAGGTGAAAATCCGCTCCTCGCCCGCCGCCAGCAGCTTTTTGCAGGCAAATTCCGGCGAGGAATGCAGATAAAGCCGGCTTTTTTCGCCCCCCGGCCCGATCAAATCCACGCCGAAGGGAGAGATATGCGTCTCATTCCCGCCCGACACCTGCAGCGCGGCCGTCTCCACCTCGACAAATCGCTCATGGGCGAAAAATTGCCGAATCGCCGCCCCGAGCAAGGAGCGGACCTTGAGAAAGGGCTTGCGGTCGGCGTAAACATCCTTTGCCCACCAGGGCGAAGCGCGCGTCATTGTAGGGCCATCCGCGATTTTTCGGGGCGAGGATTTGCCGCGAGGGGCGAAGTGTGGTTTTAAGCCGCACATGAATTTCGACCCGTTCATAGACCGGACGGGCCGGCGCCGCCAATCCTAATCACGACCAGGAACGGATCGCTTCCAGCGATCCCACGAGGAAACAAAACCGTGAAAGTTATCGCCAGCAACATCCGCAAGGGCAATATTATCGAGAGGGACGACGGCAACCTCTATGTCGTCCTGAGCGCGGAGAGCTTTTTCCCCGGCAAGGGCACGCCGACGACGCAGATCGACATGCGCCGCATCTCCGACGGCGTGAAGACCACCGACCGCTACAAGACCACCGAGCAGGTCGAACGCGCTTTCGTCGAGGACCAGGACTATAACTATCTCTACGGCGACGACGACGGCTTCACCTTCATGAACCAGGAGAATTTCGAGCAGGTCACCGTGTCCAAGGACGTCATCGGCGACCAGGCGCAGTGGCTGCAGGAGAACATGGTCTGCATCCTCTCCATGTTCAACGGCAACGCCGTGGCGATCCAGCTTCCCGCCCGAGTGACGCTGGAGATCACCGAGACCGAGCCGGCGATGAAGGGCCAGACGGCGTCGTCGTCCTACAAGCCGGCCAAGCTCAGCAACGGCGCCCGCGTGATGGTGCCGCCGCACATCCAGCCGGGCACGCGCGTCGTGATCCAGACGGAAGACGGCGCCTATGTGGAGCGCGCGAAGGATTGATGAGCGGCGAAACCCGCGGCGGTCGTGATGATCGCCGCGTGGGGTTTGGAGGTGTGATTGCGTTGTGTTGTCGCCGGCTCGAAATGGGCATGAGCGAGGTTCGACAGTTTTACGGCGCTGACGACACAGACCTTCGCTGTCGAAATCTTGGCGAAACGCCAGGCCTTGGAGTGGCGCGACCGGATGTGCGCACGGACCTCCGGATGTTCCCGGTCGGCAATTATCTAATCCTCTATAGACCGATCGAAGCCGGCGTCGAAGTCTCGCCTGTTGCTTATATTTCGATTGGACAAATTCGCTTTAGCATCAATGCCGCTGATGGCGCGAACGGTCCCTACTTCGACGGCAAGACCACTTCCGTGCCGTCCGGATTTATCCGCACCTTTGTCTTGTCCGCGCTGGTCACGATCTTCGCGCCATCTTTTTTTGTCACGACCGACGATCCGTCGGCGTTGGTCACGATCTTCGCGCCGTCGGGATCGGTTTCGACCGATGAGCCGTCCGCGTTCTTGATGATTTCCGTTCCGTTCGCCTTCGTGGTGACGGAAGAACCATCCGCGTTCGTCACGACCTTCGTTCCGTCCGATTTCCGCGGAACGGAAGAGCCGTCCTTGTTCTTTATGAGTTGATCCGCGTGGACCGCTCCAGCAAGCGATAAGCAAACCAAAAATCCGATGCTAATTTTTGCCTTGAGCGAACCAGAGTTTGTCTTGAGTGAATGAAACATGGCGCCCTCCATCGAAGCAATATCGAGGCACTTGCGAGGCTAACACGCGAGATTGGCCGCTTCAGCGGCTTCAGGCGGCGCCTGACCGACGCGCGGCGATGGCGAGCCTTATTGTGACGCCGCCGCCGGTCTGGCGCCGCGCCCGCGGCGCGCCATATGTTTCGACAGGACGAATTCGCTTCAGCACGGTAGCCGCGAGGGTTGGCGTCATGCCCGAGGCAAAAATCATCCGTTTCGAAACCAACTCGCGCGCGCATCGCGCGCGCCGCGAACTCGAGGATTGGCGCCGGCGACTTCGCCTCGCTTACGCGCGCCAATGGGACTGGCGGGCGCGCGAGATATGCAAGATGGAAATCCGTCGGCTCGGCGACTTGGCGCGCAATATCGCGCGCGACGACGCCTAACGGCTTGCGTCGCGTGCTCCCGCGGCTAATCTCCAAGGCCGACATCGTCAACATCAACCGCTTTGTCGTCCGCCTTGGTCGCGCCGAACAGCCGCGACAGTTCTTCGAACTGTTCCGTCAGCGTATCCAACCGCCGGCGCGTTTCATTGCTGACCGCCTCCGCGAAGTCCGCGGGGGTTTTCGCGCCCGACAATTCTCCGAAGAATTCCAGCGTGGAATTGACGTTGTCCGCGCTAAGCTCCGTGCGCGAAGCCGACGACGAAACTGACCGACAAGGAGGAGGAGGAAATCTCCTTCGAAACCGGCGGCGCGCGCTCGACGATAGACATGAAGGCGCATGGTTCCGGCACCGCCGCCAAGGCGCTGGTCGAGGGCAACGCCGTCGTCGGCATGGCCTCGCGCCGTTTGAAGCCGGAGGAGGTCAAGGCGCTCGACGACAAATTCCACGCGGATGCGCTCGCGCCCGGCAATGAGCAAGTTCTCGCGCGCGACGGGCTCGCGGTCATCGTCAACGCGGCCAATCCGGTTCAAAAGCTCGATCTCGCGCAAATCGCCGGAATCTACGCCGGCAAGATCACCAATTGGAGCGAGTTGGGCGGCGCCGATCGTATAATCAAACTCCTTCGGCGCGACGACAAATCGGGCACTTTCGACACGTTCAAGTCGCTCGTGCTCGCGCCGTCGCAAATGGAGATCGCGCCGCACGTGCGCGCATTCGAGTCGAGCGAAGCGCTTTCCGAGGAGGTGGCGCGCGACGTCGACGCCATCGGCTTCGTCGGCATGCCCTGTGTCAACAAGGACGCCGCCGTGGTCATTGGTTCGAGTTGCGGCATCATTGGCAAGGCGTCGAAATTTTCGGTCAAGACCGAGGACTATCCGCTTGCCTGCCGCCTGTATCTATACACGATCGGCGCGCCCGCCGACCCCGTCGCCAGGGACTTTTTGCGCTATGCGCTCTCCGATGAGGCGCAGCCGACCATCGATGAAGCGGAGTTCGTCGACCAATCCGTGATGTTCGAGGACGAGAGCGAACAGAACCAATGGGCGAGCGCCTTCGCCGGCGATCCCAAGCGCGGTTTGCCGCCCGGCAAAGTCGCGCCCGCCAATGCGATCGCCGAGTTCGCGAAACTGACCGGCGCGACGCGGCGCTCGTCCGTCGTATTGAGATTTAAGGAAGACAGCGCCGACCTCGACAACAGGGCGATCGGCGATGTCGCGCGCCTCGCGCGTTTCCTGAAGTCGCCGTCTCTGGCGGGCAAGTCGTTTTACCTCGTCGGCTTCGCCGATGCGAATGGCGACTGGCGCGCCAATTTGAGCCTGGCGAAACACCGCGCGCAGCGCGTCGCCGAAGCGCTGACGCGCGCCCGCCAAAAGGTTCCCGCGCAAACGGTGAAATCCTTCTCCTTCCTCGCGCCCTCGGCCTGCAACGACAGCGAAGCGGGGGCGGCCAAGAATAGGCGCGTGGAGATCTGGGTCGCGCGGTAGCCGGCTGCGGGCCGGGGCAAGCAGCTTCCGCCTCGGCGGTGGGTCAGTTCGAACTTCCGCCGCCGACCCGACGCGCCGGTGCGCGGAAATCAAGACCCGCCTGAGCCCTTGCCAGACAGGAAAGCGCTCTCATCTTACTAGGTGGCCATTATGACGGTGATTTTGGCGTCTCTCGATGAATGGAGGTTTTCCATGATTGATATCCGGGCTCACACCAAGGCAGACTATGCGGTCCTGCCTGACATTGATTCGCCGGCGATGGAAGCTCTCGACGACAGCGACTGGGAATGCCTTGACGAAATTGGAGGATTGTTGATCGCCAAAGGCGTGAACGACCGTTTCGGCATCACGCTCCTGCATTCGCATTTTCCGATCAGCGACAACGAAATCATGGTCGAGGAGCCGCGTCCCGGCGAACGCGCATTCACGCTTCGCCCGGTCGAAGATCACGCGGCGGGCGCTGACGATCGCGTTGCGATCAACTTGGAATTCGGCGCCGGTCGCAACGATCGCGCTTTGCCTATGATCGGATTGGAATTCATCCGTTCCGAGGCGCTGTACGGCATTGCCCCTGTTTCGGACAGCGATGCGCGGGTGCTGCGCGATGTCAGAGAAGTCCTTGAGCGCCGCGACCGTCTGCGGCGGTTTGGCGTGGGCCTGCTGCACGACGCCATCGGCCTAAAAGAGTCGGAGGTTCTGTTAGAGACGTGCGATCTGTCCACCCGCGCGTTGCATTGCATCGCGGCCGGTCGCGAAGACAAGCGCGTCAGTAGCGGAGTCGAGACCACTTGGTCGTGGACGGCTCCGGCCGAGGCGGAGGCAATGGATCCGCGGGCCATACGGACATGCCGTCGCCAATGCACCGCCGTCAGGATATGTTTCAAGGCGGAAGACGGTAGCCATCAGTCTCAGGAAGGAGGCCATGACCCGAGCGGTCATGACATCGGACCCGATTAATTTCTATTGCGGCTGTTCGAACCGGCGATCTGGAGAGCGGGCGTGGATTGGCGGCCCGCTCGCTATTTCCGCTCACGGCGCAAAGCTTAAAATTTCAAATCGGCCCACGGCATTCGTCTTACGCCAAAAAGGCCCGCAGCCGTCGCTCCAGCTCGCCCAAGTCCTTGAGTTCGCACTCCCAGACCGTCAGCGCGCTCCAGCCCAACTCGCTAAGCTTTTCGGCGTTGGCTTTGTCGCGGGCGCGGTTTCTGGCGATCTTGGCGCGCCAATATTCGGCGTTGGCTTTTGGCGCTCGCGCGCCGCG
>PLZT01000619.1:17391-26351 GCA_003152255.1 Methylocystaceae bacterium
CGCTCACGCCGCCGCGCGCAGCCTCGCGCCGCGCAGCAAGAGCTCCAGCAGATGCGCCGCTATGTGCCGCACGGCGGGAACGACAACCCCGTCGCCCGTTGAGTGGTAGGCCTCGTTATAATTTCTGGGCAAAATATAATCGTCGGAAAGCCCCATCAGCCGCGCCGTTTCGCGCGCCGAAATAAGGCGCGAGCGCACCCGATTTTTTTCGACGATCAGCACGAATTGCCGGCTCGATCCGCCAGCAGGCGTGCGCAGGCAGCCGGCTATATTGTCGAAGCGCGCCTCTGCCCGCTGTATTTTTTCGCCGGTTGAAGTATAGCGGGTGCGCCGGTACGCCGTGCCGACGATTTCACGGCCGGCTTTTTTCGCCTCCGCGATTCGCGCAAGATTTATCTCGCTCATTTTGGCGATCAGCCCCGCGGTCTCCTCTGGCGAACGCCAAGCGACTCCCGTGGGCTCATCCTCGATAATTTCAGCGAGGGAGAGGTTGCGCTTGGGAGGCGCGGCGATGCGCCACCAGCGCCATTTCATGCGCGTTTGTGCGCATAAACGCGCGTGAGCGGCGAGCAACCCAGGCGTGTAAAACGGCGAGGGCGCCCCCTGCCCGATAAGTTCCGAGGAAACCGCGACATCCTCGCGGACCGCGACGATAAACAGTCTCGGACGCGATTGCGGCAAAAACAGCGCCGCGTCGATGACCAGCGCGCCGAAATTGTATCCCTCGTTTGCCAGCGTGTCGCAGATGGCGGAAAAATCCTTGCCGCAATGCGAGGTTAGCGCGCCGCAGACATTCTCCAAAACCAGCAGTTTGGGGCCGCGCTCCTCGGCGCGAAGTTTTTTCACGAGGTCAAAAAACGGCCAGAAAGTCCCGCTGCGCGCGCCGGCGAGACCCGCTCCGGCCCCGGCGAGCGAGAGATCCTGGCATGGGAACGAGGCCCAAATCAGATCGGCATGGCCCGGCAATTGCTTCGTTTCCAGCGTCCGCACGTCGCCGACAAACAGCGCGTCGGACCCCCAATTGGCGCGATAGGTCTCGCCCTTCTTGCGGTCGAAATCATTGGCGAACAAGCACTTCCAGGAGGAGCCAAGTCCGGCCCGCGCCATGCCGCCGCCGGCGAAAAATTCGTAAAATGTCGGTCTGCCCATGCCGCGACTCAAAGCTCCCTAACGAAAGCATAACCGATTGAACGCGAAATATCGAAAGCGCCGCGATCGCGCATGGCGCCGCGCGGCGATAAAGGCAATATGATGCCTGGATTCGAAGCCTTGGGAGAGTTTCATGCATAGCGCGGATGTGGCGATTCTCGGCGCCGGAATGGTGGGTGTTTCGGCCGCGCTGCATCTTCAGGCGCGTGGGCGCGACGTGGTGCTGATCGACCGCCACGGCGCGGCTGGGCTGGAGACGAGTTTCGGCAACGCCGGGCTGATCGAGCGAGCCTCGATGTTCCCCTATCTCTTTCCGCGCGATCCGAAAAAGCTCGTGCTCTACGCGCTTAACCTATTGCCCGAAGCGCATTATCACCTCTCGGCGCTGCCCGGCGTCGCGCCCTGGCTATGGCGCTATTTCAAGGAAAGCGCGCCGGATCGCGCCGCGAAAAACAGCGCCGCGCTGCGGCCGCTGATCCAGCGCTGCCTCATCGAGCACGAGGCGCTGATCGAGGCGGCGGGCGTCGGCGATCTCCTGCGCGAGACCGGCTGGATCAAGCTCTATCGCTCCGCGAAAACAATGGCTGCCGGCGCCGCCGACGCGCAAAGGCTGCGGGAATTTGGCCTCAACATCGACACGCTGGACTCGGACGCTCTCGCCGCGCGAGAACCGCATTTGATCGGCGCGGTCGGCGGCGTGCATTATCTCGACGCCGCCTCGGTCGACGATCCGAGCCGCCTCGCGCAAGCCTATGCCGAACTGTTCAAACGGCGTGGCGGGCGCTTTTTCACCGGCGACGCCCATTCGCTGCAGGAGGCGGCGGACGGGCGCTGGAGCGTCGACACGCATGAGGGCCACGTCAACGCCCGCGATCTCGTCGTCTCGCTGGGCCCCTGGTCCGACCTGATTTTTCGCGAGCTGGGCTATGATTTTCCGCTCGCGTTCAAGCGCGGCTATCACATGCACTACGCGCCGCGCGAAGGCGCGGTTCTCGCCCATCCCGTGCTCGACGCCGACAACGGCTATGTGCTGGCGCCGATGACGCGCGGCATAAGGCTGACCACCGGCGCCGAATTCGCGCGGCGAGACACGCCGCCCACGCCCGTGCAGATCGAACAAACCGAGCCGATCGCGCGAAAACTGTTTCCGCTCGGCGAACGGCTCGACACAAAGCCGTGGATGGGCTGCCGGCCCTGCCTGCCGGACATGCTGCCGATCGTCGGCAAGGCCCCGCGCCACGAGCGGCTATGGTTCGATTTCGGCCACCAGCATCATGGATTTACGCTGGGACCGGTGTGCGGGAGATTGCTCGCGGAGATGATGACGGGAGAGACGCCGTTCACCGACCCGGCGCCCTATCGGGCGGACCGGTTTTAGGGAGGGCGACTGGCGTCATAAGCCGGACCGCTTTCGGTCCCCATTTTATCGAATCTTACGGCGCCGCTTCCTTCTCCCACTTGTGGGAGAAGGAAGCGCCTTGCACGGCGAGGGCGATAAAAGCCGAAGACCCAAGTTTCCGCCTCGCTCGCCCTTGATGAACAGACCGCCAGATCTAGTTAATTGATCGAGTTCAAGCGAGACGCCAAACGCCAACATATCGTTGGTCATCGGCGCGCTAGCGGGTTCGAGGAGGTTTGTATGCGCAAATTGATTAACTCCGCCGCCGCGACGGCGATGTGCGCGATGGTCGCCGCGTCGCTCGCGCCGAGCCAGGCCGCCGCCGGCGTCGTTAGCCTTGGCCAGCAAGCGACAATCCGCTCCGCATCACCAGTGGAGCAAGTCTATTACCGGCGTTATTATCGCGGGTATTATCATCATCCCTATTATGCCCATCGACACTATTATCGCCGCCATTACGGCTACGCGCCCTACTATTACAATCCCGTGGGGGCGGCGGTCGGCACTGCCGCGGCCGTGGCGACAATACCTTTCTGGGGTTGGGGATATCCCTACTGAGCCTATCTCCGACAATAAAATGCTAGCATCGAGCAAGACGGCGGCGCGGGAAAGTTCGCGCCGTTTCGCCAGTCGCCTTGCAAGATGACACACGCCAATTGCCCGCGCGCCTTCGCTGTGCCACAAGTTTCGAAACCACTTTAGCGAGGGCGATGAATGGCGGCGGATGTGACTTTTCCGGCGGCGGCGGCGGCGGGGCTGCTGTCGTTTCTCTCGCCTTGCGTTCTGCCGCTGGTGCCGCCGTACCTCACCTTCATCGCCGGCGTCACGCTGGAAGACCTCTCCAGCGAGAGCCGATCCAAGGCGCGGCGCGATATATTCCTGGCCTCGCTGTTTTTCGTATTCGGCTTCGGCACGGTGTTCACCGCGCTTGGCGCGACGGCGAGCTTTTTTGGCCAGGCGCTACGCGCCAACATGGAGATTCTGTCCTACGCCGCCGGCGCGATCATCATCGCGATGGGCGTCCACTTCCTCGGTTTCCTCAGGATACCGCTGCTCTATCGCGAGAAGCGCGCCACGGTCGAAAAGCCGATGGGGCTGCTCGGCGCCTATGTAATGGGCCTCGCCTTCGCCTTCGGCTGGACGCCCTGCATCGGCCCGATTCTCGCGGCGATCCTCGCCATCGCCAGCACGGAGGAGACGGTCTGGCGCGGGGCGCAACTGCTGACGGCCTATTCGCTGGGACTCGGCGTGCCGTTTCTCGGCGCGGCGCTGGCGATGGAGCCGTTCCTGGGCTTTATCTCGCGCTTCAAGCGCCACTTCGCCAAGGTCGAGAAAATCGTCGGCGCGCTGCTGGTGCTGACCGGAGTCGCCTTTCTGACAGGCGGCGTTCAAAGCATGTCGTTCTGGCTGTTGCAGACTTTCCCCGGCCTCGCGAATTTCGGCTGAGCCGCGAAAAAAGTCATTCCATAGTCATGCTTTAACACTATTTAAACAATCGCACCCCCGAAGCGAGCCGAATCGCGGCGGGGGATGCGAAACGCCGGGCCGGATGTACGCCCGGCGTTTTCTTTTCGCAGCCCGCTTCAAATGCCGTCGCCGGCCTCCTTGAAATCGCTGTCGCCGATCGGGTCGGAGGGGAAAATCCGCGCGTTCGAGAAGGACAGCGGAATCTTGCCGCCGAGCTTCGCGCCGCTTGACAGCGCGGAGTCGATTTCCAGCGTCTGATCATAGCCGTCGATGGCGATGGTCGCGCGCATGCCGCCAGCCGTGCGGCGCAGGCTCTCGACCCGCCCTTCGAGGTCACCCTCCCCCTGCCCGCCGATGGCGATGTCCGCAGGGCGAAAGAACACCCGCGCCGCGCCATCGCGCAGGCCGTGCGTGTCGACATGCAGTTCGCGCCCGCCAAACTCCACATGGCCGTCGACTACCTTCACCGGCAACGCCACGGCCTCCCCGACAAAGGAAATCACGAAGGGCGAGGCCGGATGGTCGTAAAGTTCCTCTGGCGCGCCGACCTGTTCGATCCGGCCCTGGTTCAGCACGACGACGCGGTCGGCGAGCTCCATCGCCTCGTCCTGGTCGTGCGTGACGAAGACCGTGGTGAGGCCGGTTTTCTTGTGAATTTCGCGCAGCCAGCGGCGCAAATCCTTGCGCACGCGGGCGTCGAGCGCGCCAAAGGGCTCGTCGAGCAGCAGCACGCGCGGCTCGATGGCCAGAGCGCGAGCGAGCGCCACGCGCTGGCGCTGGCCGCCGGAAAGCTGCGCCGGATAGCGCTTTCCAAGCCCCTCGAGTTGCACCAGTTCCAGCAGTTCCGCCACGCGCGCGGAAATCTCGGCGCGCGACGGGCGCGAGCGGCGCGGGCGCGCCTTGAGGCCGAAGGCGATGTTGTCGGCGACGGTCATATGCTTGAACAGCGCGTAATTCTGGAAAACGAAGCCGACGCGCCGCTCCTGCACCGAGAGATTGGTCGCGTGTTCCTCACCAAAATAAACCGCGCCGCGGTCGGGCGTGTTGAGTCCCGCGATGACGCGCAGCAGCGTCGTCTTGCCCGAGCCCGAGGGGCCAAGCAGCGCGACAAGTTCGCCGGGAGCTATATCGAGCGAGACGTCGCGCAGCGCCGGATAGGAGCCGAAATCCTGCTCGACGCCCTCGATGCGAATGCCGAAGCCATGCGCGCTGTCAGTGGCGGCGGCGAGCGCGTCCCGTGAGAGCGTCGGCGTGATGCCATTCCAGGAAGGTCTTAAGACCCAGAGTGACGAGAGCCAGGCTGGCCAGAAGAGCCGCGAGAGCGAAGGCCGCGACAGAATTGTACTCATTGTACAGGATCTCCACCTGCAGAGGGATCGTATTGGTCAGACCGCGAATATGTCCTGATACGACGGAAACGGCGCCGAACTCGCCCATCGCGCGGGCGTTGCACAGCAGCAGGCCGTACAGCAGGCCCCATTTGATGTTCGGCAGAGTCACCGCGACGAAGGTGTGAAAACCCGAGGCGCCGAGCGTCAGCGCCGCCTCCTCCTCCACCGTTCCCTGCTCTTGCATCAAGGGAATTAGCTCGCGCGCGATGAACGGGAAGGTCACGAATATCGTCGCCAGCACGATGCCGGGAACGGCGAAGATGATCTCGATGTCGTGCGCGGCGAGCCAGTCGCCAAAGACGCCCTGCGAGCCGAACACCAGCACATAGACGAGGCCGGAGACCACCGGCGACACCGAGAAGGGCAGATCGATCAGCGTGATCAGCAGGCTCTTGCCGGGGAAGGAAAATTTCGCGATCGACCAGGACGCGGCGAGACCGAACAGCAAATTGACCGGCACGGCGATCGCGGCGACAAGCAAGGTCAGCTTGATCGCCGCCAGCGCGTCGTCGTCGGCGAGCGCCTTCGCGAAAGCGCCAACGCCCTTTTGCAGCGCCTGCGTGAACACGACGCCGAGCGGCGCGAGCAGGAACAGCGCCAAAAACACCACGGCGACGAGAATAAGCGTCAGACGCGTCGCGGGCGCTTCCGTCCGCACATTCGTATGCGATCTCACCGGCGTCGCCTCAGACATGTCCGAACCTCCGGCGGCTCCACGCCTGGATCAGATTGATCGCCAGCAGCGCGCCAAACGAGATCGCCAGCATGATCGTCGCGATGCCGGTCGCGCCGGCGTAATCATATTGCTCCAACTTAACGACGATCAGCAGCGGCGCGATTTCCGAGACATAGGCGATATTGCCGGCAATGAAGATCACCGAGCCGTATTCACCGACCGCGCGCGCGAAGGCCATGGCGAAGCCGGTCAAAAGAGCCGGCGCCAGCGGCGGCAGCAGCACGCGCCAGACGGTCTGCGCGCGCGTCGCGCCCAGCGTCGCCGAAGCCTCCTCCAACTCGACCTCGAGTTCCCCGATGATCGGCTGCACCGTGCGCACGATGAAGGGGAGACCGACGAAGATCAGCGCCACCAGAATTCCAAGCCGCGTGAACGCCACCTTGATCCCAAGCGCCGCCAGCGGCGCGCCGAACAGGCCGTTGGGCGCATAGAGCGAGGCGAGCGAAATGCCGGCGACCGCCGTCGGCAAAGCAAAGGGCAGATCGACCACGGCGTCGAGGAAGCGGCGGCCCGGAAACTCGTAACGGGTCAACACCCAGGCGACGATGAGGCCGAACACCACGTCGATCGCCGCCGCCGCGAGCGAGATCGAGAAGGTCGTGCGCAGGCCGGCCGCGACGCGCGGCTCGGTCGCGACGGCGTAAAGGCCGCCAAAGCCGAGGCCGGAGGCGCGCCACACCAAAACCGACAGCGGAAACAGCACGATCAGGCTAAGATAGACCAGCGTGTAGCCAAAGGTCAGCGAAAAGCCCGGAAGCACGCTCGGCGCTGTGAAGCGCCAAGGCTTTTTGAGGCCGAGCGTCCCCGGGCCGGGACCTGTCCGCTCGATGCGCGCTTGGTCGCTCACTGGGTCGGCTCTTGCTTTTGGATCTCGTCGAACACGCCGCCGTCGGCGAAATGTTTTTTCTGCGTCTTCGCCCAGCCGCCGAACAGCTTATCGACCGTGAACAGCTCGATTTTCGGCAGACGCGCCAGGTCCTCCTTGGCGGCGAACTCGGGATGCGCCGGACGGTAGAAATTCTTGGCGATGATCGCCTGCGCCGCCGGGGTGTAGAGAAATTCGACATAGGCCTGCGCCAGCTTGCGTGTTCCCTTGGCGTCGACGACGCCATCGACGACGGCGACCGGCGGTTCGGCGAGAATCGACCGCGGCGGCGCCACTATGTCGAAGTTGTCAGCCCCAAATTCCTGCAACGCCAGAAACGCCTCGTTCTCCCAGGCGATCAGCACGTCGCCGAGGCCGCGCTGGGCGAAGGTGATGGTCGCGCCACGCGCGCCGGTGTCGAGCACCGGGGCGTTTTGGTAGATCGCCTTGACGAACGCCTTGGTCTTGGCCTCGTCATTGTCGAATTTGGCGAGGCCATAACCCCAGGCCGCGAGATAATTCCAGCGCGCGCCGCCCGACGTTTTGGGGTTTGGGGTCACCACGTTGACGCCGGGCTTGGCGAGATCGTCCCAGTCTTTGATTCCCTTGGGATTGCCCTTGCGCACGAGGAAGATGATGGTCGAGCCGTAGGGCGTGGAATTGTTCGGCAGGCGTTGCTGCCAGTCCGCCGGAATCTTGCCGGTCTTGGCGGCGATGGCGTCAATGTCGGCGGCGAGCCCTAGCGTCACGACATCGGCCTTGAGCCCGTCGATCACCGCGCGCGCCTGGGCGCCGGAACCATTATGCGAGGTTTGAATCTGGACGGTTTCGCCGGTCTTGGCCTTCCAATCGGCGATGAAGGCGGGGTTGATCGCCTTATATAATTCGCGCGTGGGGTCGTACGAGACGTTTAGCAGGGATTGGCCCGCGCGCGCCGAGCCGGCGACGAGCGCCACGCCCAGCAAGGCTGTGGCCAAAGCCACGGCGAAGCGCGCCAATAGGTTGGAATGCGACATCAATTATGCTCCACAAGTCCGAAGCGCGGCGGGTTGAACGCGATGCGCCCATCGATCCCGCCGCCGCCCGCTCCGTTAGTCTATTAGTTTAGTGTCTTAATAGATCAATTGCCCAAAGCAAGAATTTTTTTGTCTCATCCGCTGCTTCCGCGGGCCCGACGCCGGCCGCGTGCTAGAAAATTCTTGCTCGGCTCACTCTCGTCGATCTAAGTCGCGCTGCGCGAAACATGGACGCCACACGCGAGCAAACCAATGCGCCAAGCCGCCACGACGCTGCAAATCGACACGCGAGGCCGGGGCTTTTATTCAATCAGCCCCGCGGTGGAGTCCTTCGCGCAAGGCCAGGGCATGCGGACCGGCCTGCTCACGCTGTTCTGCCGCCACACCTCGGCGTCGCTGCTGATCCAGGAAAACGCCGATCCTTCCGTCCTGAGCGATCTGGAAAAATTCCTCGGGCGCATCGCCCCGGAAGACCCGACGCTCTATGCGCACGACAGCGAAGGGCCCGACGACATGCCCGCGCATATTCGCGCGGCGCTGACGCAGACGCATCTTTCGATACCGATCATCGGCGGCGCGCTCATGCTCGGCGTCTGGCAGGGCGTGTTTCTCGTCGAGCACCGGCGCCGGCCGCATCGCCGCGAGGTCGCGCTACATGTGATCGGCGCCTGAGCACGCCAGCCCCTGCGCCATTCTGGAACGCGCCGGCGCCGCGGGGGGTAACAGACCGGCAAGCCTAATGCGCGATAAACAAAATGTGTCTGTTCCCCGGCTTGACCGCGTCTCTCGCGGAGCGCCCGGAGCGTGTCGTGGCGTCAAAGTCGGGCTGTGCGCATGCGTCGTCGGTCGAATACGGTTTGGGCGGTTGGCGTTATCGCGCCCTGGTGTCTCAGCGTCGGCGTCCTCGTTTCTTTCACCGCCTCGGCTGGACAAGACG
>PLZT01000726.1 GCA_003152255.1 Methylocystaceae bacterium
GAGGCAGGAATGCATCGTCAGGTACGCCAAGCGAAAAATCGCAAGATTTCATCGCCTTTCACAACCGTTCGTTTGCGCATGAGCGTGGCCCCGACGAGGATTCGGGCGAATTTTCCTTGCAGAACCCTCTTTTATAATCCCCGCCAAAGGCAATCGTCTTTCGCATGGCCTGTTAGCGTACGATCTTGAGCAAGTCGTGCATCGAGGCCTGTTGCATCAAACTCATCCCGGCCGATGCAGCAGCTCGTCGCCGCTAACGCCGCGCAGGTTCAAATCGCCGGGCGGTTTGATCAGCAGATCGAGAGTCACGCGGGCGGCGTTCGGGTTCTGCACGGCGGCGCAGGCCGTCCACAGCCGAAACTTATACAGCCCGGGCTCGACTTCGGCGCCGATCAGCATCGACGCCTTGGCGTCGCGGTTTTTATCCGACGCGAGGGTCGCGCGTTCGGGGCCAACGAGCCGATCCTCCAGCCAGATTTGCAGCAGGCATTCGGGCGGAACGAACACATTGGGCGCGAGCGTGCCGTGTAGATCGGCGACGAACTGCACGCGGCCGGGCTGTTTGACCTTCAGCCAGCCTTGCAGCTCGATTCCGGCGAGGCCGGAGAAGTTCACCCCGCGCGAGACGAGATCATGCAACGCGATCGGACCGCCGGAGTAGGTGAAGCCGCCCACGCTATCGACCGGCACTTCGGAGAGCAGCCGCGCCGAGGCGGGCGCGGCGTGGACAATCGCCAGCGCGCCGGGCCGATAATTCGCGCCGGTTTCGGACTCTGGCGTTTTTTCCGTTTGAGCGGGCGTCGCGCCGCCCGCGCCGAGGCGTTTCAAGACGTCGTCGAGTTTTTGTTCGATGCGGTCGAGTTGGGGGTTTCGCGGCGGGGCCGGTTGTTCGGCGCGCGCGTTCGCGAAGAAGAGAGCCAGCAGGGCGACCGGAAAGACGAGGCGGGGCAGGAGGGGCATCACTGTTTCTCCGGAGACGCGCGCGGGATGACGCCGAAGCGTTCGGGCGTGGAGGGATGGCTTGGCGCGGGGCTCAGCTCATCGAGACGGTGACTCGGAGCGATACGGGGCGGATCATCCAAGACCGGCTCGGCCGAGCGCTTCGGTTCCGGCGCGGCGCCATATTCCGTCCCGAGAGACGCCGGCGGCGGCACGGGCGCCGAGAGGTTTTGGGCGACCGGCGGAAGCGCCGACGCGGGAGCCGGAACAGGGGCGGGGGCGGCCGCGTCGCCGAGACGGCTCAGCAGCGCGAGAAGCGCCAGCCCCCCGCCGATGACCGTATAGCGAAACACCGCATCCTGACGGAAGAGGCTCGGCGCCAGGGCCAGGAACCGGCGAAGCCGGAAGGCGAGGAGGCTTTTGCTCACGAGACCTCGCTCAGAAACGCCGCCGCCGCGATATCCTCGGGCAGGATCGTGGTCAGCGCCGCCTTGTCGCGCGATACGGCCCGCATGACGCGGGCGCTTTGCGCCTCGCGGATGCGCTCCCACAGGGTTCGCACGGCGCGGCCGTTGCCGAACTGGGGGCCGGCGCCCGCGACGAGGACCGCGCAGGCGTCATCGAGCGCATCGCGCGCCGAGGCGTCCAATACGAAGCCGCCCGTCTCAGCGAGACCGATGGCGATCGTCGCCAGTTCATAAGCGGAATAATCGGCGAAACGGATCGTGCGGGTAAAACGGGACCGGAGGCCCGGATTGGCGTCCAGAAACCGCCGCATCTCACCGGTGTAACCGGCGACGATGACGCAGAGACGATCGCGATTGTCTTCCATCAGTTTTAGGAGCGTATCGACGGCCTCGCGGCCAAAGTCATTGCCGGCGTTCTCCGGCGCGAGCGCATAGGCTTCGTCGATAAAGAGCACGCCATCAAGGGCGCGCTCGACGGCCCCGCGCGTCAGAATAGCGGTTTGACCGACGTAGCCGGCGACGAGGTTCGAGCGATCGACTTCGACGAGATGGCCTTTTTCCAAAAACCCGAGCCCGGCGAGAATCTCGCCCATGAGCCGGGCGACGGTCGTCTTGCCCGTGCCGGGATTGCCGAGGAAGACGCAGTGCAGGGCGGGCGGCGAAGCCCTTAGCCCATGCCGGCGGCGCGCGCGATCGGCTTCCAGCACATCGATCAGCTTCTTCACTTCCGCCTTCACATCGGCGAGTCCGACCAGCGCGGCGAGTTCGGCGAGAACCTCTGGCAGCGGCCGGACAGCCGCCGCGCTTTGAGCGTCGGGCGCTCGGACCACGACGCCCTTGGCTTGCGCCCGCCACAACCGCCAGCCGGCGACGCCGACGCACCCCATCAAGACGACGCCGGCATAGGCGCGAAACAGCAACAGCAGACAGAAAAGCAGCGCGAGAGCGACCACGACGCCAAACACGCTCGCCACCAGTCGCTCGACCGCGCCGTCGCCATTCATGCGCCGACCGGGGTTTTGTGAAACCGGCTCGTCTCGACTTGTCCGCGCATGTCCGGCCGGCGAAAATAAATCGCCCGGCCACAACGCAGGGGTTTGGAGCCGCGCAGGACGACAAAGGCTTCGTCGGCGCGGGCGTCCTGGATCAGTTCGTCCGGCTTGATCAAGGCGCGGCGGATTTCCGAACGGTTTTCGCTGCGGCCGGAAGAGTTGGAGGCATAGGCGCCGCCAACACGCCCCGAGGCGTTGACGCTATCGCCCAGACTCATCGCCATGACGCCATGCTCGCCGCACATGCTTGAGAGTTCGCGCGCGGTTTCGGGATCTTGGATGGCGGCGAACAGCCGCCGGGAGGTCGAGTCGTACCAGGCCTGCTTGCCCTCGCGCCCCCATTGCTCGACCAACTGCCCGAGCGATTGATAGAGCAGGAGGAGGGTAATGCCATATTTGCGGCCGGCGTCGCGCGCCTGTTCGAGCACGGCCATGTAGCCAAGNNGGCGTCGCCTGCAAGGTTTTGAGCGGGATTTGAACGAAGACAGTCAGCTTGCCGCCGGTAATCTCACAGGCCGCAAAAGTGTCGCCGGAGACGAGATCGGCATAGGCCGGCGTCGACAGCCAGCGCGTGTCGCACGCGGCGTTGGCATAGACGCCGGAAAAAGTTTCCGCGACGAGGCCCATCAGCGTGCCGGCCAGATCGCGGGCCATGGCGGAAGAAGAAGACGCATGAATGCGCCGCAGGACTTCGCGCAGCCCGTCTTCGGGCGTGATCAAAATTTGCCGCAGGCGCTTTAAAGATTTCTGCCGGGGAGAAAGGGTCTGGTCCCAGAGAATGTCGGCGAGGACGCAGGCGATCAGCGCCTTGCCGCTGTCCTTGAAGAAATGCGCGCCGGACGCCGCGCGCTCGCGCTGTCCGCTTTCGCCGGCGATCCAGCCGACGACGGCCTCGACATTGGATTCGGCGAGGGGCGAGCCGGTATCGATCCAGTCGAGAACATTGAAGGCGCCGGCGCCGGCGTCATTGGGATCGAGCGTCACGACGCGGTGGCCCATCCGCGCGCGAGCCTTGTGGACCATTGGCCCAATCTCGCGCGAGGGATCGAGCACGACGGCGGCGCCGGTCCAGGTCAGCATTGTCGGCACGCCGACCGAGGTGGTCTTGAAGCCGCCCGAACCCGCGACGACGAGCGCATGGGTCGACCCCGAGCGGCAGGGATCGATCAACAGCGGCGCGGTTCCGCCCTGTCCCCAAAAACGTTGGTTCGACGGATCGAAGGGGCCGGACGCCGCGCGGTCCTGGTCGACGCGGTAGGCTTCGCCGACAACGATACCGCCAAATTGCGGGTCCGGTCCGGGAAAGAGCTTTTGGGCTTCCTTCATCGACAGCCAATCGGCATGGCCGTGATTGTCGGAGGAGGCGCGGGTCAGTCCCCTTAACGGCTTGTCCGGCATGCCGCCGCGCAAGAGCCCCACGCCGATCGCCAAGGCGAGTCCGCCAAGGCAAAAGGCCGCGACGACGCCGGGATCGATGGCGTTGACGATCGCGAACGGCGTCACGCCGCTCGTCAGATGCCTTGGCGATATTTGCCGGACGTAGGGCGCGAGCCGCTCGGCTTCCGGCCAGACAGTCAGCGCGGTGGCGACGATAACGCCGACGACGCCGGCATAGGCCATGACGCGTCCGGCGAGTCGCATGCGATAGGCGACGAGCGCCGCGATCATGATCGCGACCGGGCCGGCGAGGGCGACGGACGGCCAAGCGCGATAGGCGAGGAGGTAACCCGGGTCGCGGGCGCCGTGAAAGGTCAGCAGCAGTTCGCGCCAGGCGATGTTGGAGCCGCGCCAGGCGAACCAGAACAGCGACAGCGGCCAGAGCGCGATGACGAGTCGCAGACCCGCGCGAAAAAAATCGTAGCCGATGCGGGCGATCACGAGAGCGCCGCGTCTCTCTTGTCGGAAAGGCCGGCCATCGTCGACGAGGGCGGCGACGCCGGCGCATTGGCCGGAGCCGACACACGGCGCAGCGAGCCGCCGTGTTCATTGGCAAGCGCCGCCACCTCTTCATGGCGCGCGAGTCCTTCCCAATGGCGCATGACCTTGTTCCAGCGCATGCCCCCGGTTCGCAGCGCCGTCGCGACGGGCGCGGGTTGCGAGAAGGGCAGCGAGAGAACAAGCGGCTCCTTATCGGCGTCGCGGGCTTTGGCTTCCCCCGCGAAGGCGCGGCCCCCAAAAGTCTCCCACCGCGCGAGGTCGCTGGCGTCGGAAGCTTTCTTCGCGGCCTCTAACAGGGCACCATAGAGAGCATTGACGGGAAGGGCGGCGAGCCCGGCCTTTTCCACGAGCGCGCCGATTTCGATGAGGCGACGCGTTCGCGCCCGGCGTCCATCGTCTTTGATTTTGGACTCGGCGAGTTGCAGCCGGGCCTTTTGCTGTTCGAGGCGTTTTAGGCGTTCGGCGAGGGAGGCTTTGCCATTGGCGGATTTTTTGTCCGGTTTTTGAATCGCTTGGTCCAAAATGCTTTCCCTTCGTATCCATTTGATCAAGTTTCAAAAGAATCTTCGCGCCGCCGTTGAGCAACTCGTGTTGTTAGTTGCTTCCGAGAATGCGCTTTTTGTGCGACGCGAGCGTTGCTTTTCTAATCTTTTGATGGCGCGGCGAATTCATTGAATGGCGACAAACCGCGAAGCGGGTTCTGTGACGACGAGCGGAGCGAAGGAGTGCAGACGCAATATGCGTTGCTCCGCAACGCCGCTTGTAGATCACGACTCCGTGTGCGACTCTGACGACATGGCCATCGCATTCGCACGCGCCCGCTACATTTCCAGAAAGACCGGCGGTTCGGCGGCGCGCTCGGCGGCGTACAACGCGCGCGCCGAGATCGGCGACGAGCGCACGGGCGAGGTTTTCTATTTTAAGCACCGCGACGCGCCCGAGCACCACGAGGTGCTGCTCCCCGAAAACGCCGATGCGAAATTCTCAGACGCTTCGGCTCTGTGGAACGCGGCGGAGGCGGCGGAGCGTCGCAAGGATTCTCAAGTCGCCCGCGAAATCGTCATGGCGTTGCCGGCGAACGCCGAAGTCTCCAACGAAGACCGCATCGAGCTGGCGCGCTCCTTCGCGCGGGACCATTTTGTCGCCAAGGGCCTCGCGGTTCAGCTCGACATTCATGCGCCGCATGGTGGCGCTCTGGAGAGCGAGCGCGCCAATTGGCACGCGCATCTTCTGATTACGACAAGGCGCATCGAGGGCGATCGTTTGTCGGCGACGAAGGCGCGCGATCTGGCGCCTGACATCAGGCAGGCGGGCGCGCGGGCTTTTGTCGCGGAAGGTGAGGAATGGGGCGCTTTATGGCGCGATCATCAGGACCGTTACTTTCTCGCCCATGGGTTTAGCGCGCGCGTCGACAGGGTGGCGACGCATGCGCAGGAGCATATCGGGCCGCTGCGGATGCGCGCCGCCGAGAGCGAGGCGAACGAGCGGGCGAGGGAGATCGCAAAGGCCAACGCGGAAGCCGCGCGCGATCCCGAAAAAGTCCTGGAGGCGCTCACCCGGAACAACGCGACGTTTTCGGAGCGCGACCTCGATCGGTATCTCTCAAGGCACATTTTTGACGAGGCGGAGCGCGCGGGCGTTCACGCAAAGGTGTTTTCCCGCGACGAGATGGTTCCCCTGCACGAGCGCGAAACGGGGGAAGCGAGCGGGCGCTTCACCACGCGCCGCGTGCGGGCCGAGGAGCGCGAGGCGCTTCGGGAAGCGCGCGCGCTGGCCGACGCGCGTCATCACAAAGCCGTGCCGGAACCGGCGAGGCGTCGTGCGTTGGTGGGGAAGTCTCTTCGCGAGGATCAGCGGGCGGCGTTCGAGCACGCCACGGCCGAGGGCGGGCTCAAGATCATCGAGGGGCGGGCGGGAACCGGCAAGAGTTTTACGCTTGCCGCCATTCGCGACGCGCATCACGAGCAGGGGCGCCGCGTCATCGGCCTCGCGCCGACCAACAGCGTCGCCGAGGATTTGAAGGCCGACGGGTTTGGGCGCGCCTCGACCGTGCATGCCGAACTGTTCCGACTCAAGAACGGTCGGGCGGCTTGGGACAAGAGCACCGTCGTCATTGTCGACGAGGCGGCGATGCTGGATACGCGTGTAACGCGCGAGCTTCTATTCGAGGCGCGGCGCGGCGGCGCCAGGCTCATTTTAGCGGGCGACGATCGTCAGCTCGCGTCGATCGAGCGCGGCGGGCTGTTTTCGGAATTGAAGCAGCGGCACGGCTCTTCCGAGATCACCGAGGTGACGCGGCAAAGAGTCGACTGGCAGCGGCGGGCGGCGCGCGATTTGGCGGAGGGCAATTTTGTCGAGGCCGTGTCCGCCTTTGCGAAGAACGGCGCGATTGTGTGGACCGAGAAGCAGGACCATGCGCGAGCGGCGCTGGTGGAGAGGTGGAGACAGGACACGGCGCGCGACCCCCGGGCGACGCGCTTCGTGTTCGCCTACACGAACAAGGACGTGAACGCGCTCAACGAAGATTTGCGCGCGGCGCGGCGGGAACGCGGGGAGCTGTCCGGAGAGGACGCGCGCTTCGAGACGAAGCACGGCGCGGCGTCGTTCGCGGTCGGCGACCGGGTGCAGTTCACCGACACGCTCAAGAGCGCGAAAATCTACAACGGCAATGTCGGGACGATCACTGGCCTCGACGCGCGCACCGGCCTTTTACACGCGAGACTCGATGGACCGCAGGGCGCGCCGGGGCGCGAGGTCGTCTGGTCGGCGTCGGAGTTCGAAGGTTTTAGGCACGGCTATGCCGGCACGATCTACAAAGGCCAGGGCAAGACCCTCGACCACACCTATCTCTACCACACCGAGCATTGGCGGCAGGCGGCGAGCTATGTCGCGTTGACGCGCCAGCGCGAGTCCGCGACGATTTTTGTCGCGCGCGAGACGGCGCGTAATCCGAAACAGCTCGCTTGGCAGATGGCGCGCGGCGAGGTGAAATCCGCGTCTGTCGCCTGGGCGACCCGCGACGAGCTGGCGCCGGCGTTGCGCGCGAAGGCCGACGCGGCGGAGGCGAGGGCGGGGGAAAAGCCCCAAGAAAAGCCGAAGACGGACGCGGCGGTGAAGGCGGCGCCCGTGTCGCCGAGCGAGGCGGGCCGGACGGCGGAGCCCGCGAATGTCGACATGCAAGCGCGGTTCGATCGAAGGGCGAGTGTCGACGAGAGGAGCATCGTCTCTCAGGATCGTGCGCTCAAAGAGCAGCGGGCGGAAATGTCGCCGCGCCGTGACGAGCCCGATTGGTTGATCGCGCCGCGCGTGTCGCCGGACGGGCGCGACAGTCTTGGGCGCGGGCTGGACCAGGAGAGCGTTTCGGCCTTTGTCGCGAACGACAAGGCCGTTCAGCGCGAGCGGCAGGCGCTTTCGACCTGGTTGCAAACCGCCTACCGCGATCCGCGCGAGGCGACGAAGCGGCTCGACGCGCTTGTGGCGCGCGACGGGTTCGCCAGCGCCGCGCGGCGCATCGAGAGCGATCCGGCCCAGCTCGGCGCTTACGCCGGCAAGACCGGGCTCTTCGCCGGCGCCGCCGCGCGACAGGAGCGGGCGAACGCGGAGCGCGTCGCCGAGTCGATCGGGCCGGGCCTCGCGCGGCTCGGCGAGGCGGAGGGTTCAAGCGCGCGCGATTATCGCTCCAACGTCGAGCGGCGGTTGCGGGCGGATGCGACCGGGATTGCGAAATTATCCGAGCGCGCGCAGGTGGCGATCGACGTGGTGAGGGGGGCCAAAACCGACAAGGAGCGCGCGGACGCGTGGAAGGCGACGACGAGCGACAAGGCCGTCGCTGGCGAACTGACGGCCTTCGCGACGGCCGTGGAGACGCGGTTCGGAGAAGACGGCGTGCGCGCCATGATCCGTTCGGAGCAGGCCGGCGCGTCGGTCGCGACTGCGGAGCGTCAGGCCGGGCGCGCCGTGGCGGCGATCAAAGGCGGAGAGCAGGCGGTCGAGAAGGTCGCTCAAGCCGAGCGGATTGCCGAAAGGGCGAGACAGGGCGCGCGATTAAAGCCTTGAAAGTAGTCCGCTATGCGCGCGCCGCGAAAGAATCCTTGATTGGCTGGAGACGCGCCGCGTCACGCGACTGACGGCGATCGTGGGGACCATGAGGAAGTGTGGGGCTCGCGGCGGACCGGCCGGGCAACGAGAACGTAGACGCGCCATTCAGGCCGAGGCAGCATGACCGCCCCACACTTCCTCTTGGTCCCCAATAAGACGAGCGTCGCGGCGGGGTCACCCCCGCGCCTGAACGCGGAGGCGACAGATTGATAACTGTGACTTGGTTACGCGCATTCCTTCAAGGCGAGAAGATTGTCTTTCCAGACGCCATCGGCGTTGGTTTGAAGGAATTTGCGGCCTGCGGCGCTGGTCCGCACCGAGACCCAAGCCGAAACGCCGCCTTCGCTGGTGTAGAACCGATCCGTTTTGCTTTCGATCAAACGGACAATGTTCGCAACCGTGTCTTTCCAACGTCCAGAGCCGTCGGGCTTCGGGCCGCCCACGTGCGTGATGTGCTCGTGAGCGCTGTTGCGGTCAGGTTTGTTTATGCAATCAATTCGGTAGTCGGCCATTGACATAACCTCGCTTGAATAGATGACCCGTCCGAAGCCCGCCGGGTCATTGATCTTTAAGGAGGAGCCGCTTAGGTTAGTGGTGTTCAAGACACGCCTAGTGGGGCTTCGGCCTCCAGGTGAGGAAGCCGGCTGTTAGCGCAGCCGGTTTTCCTGCCAAGCCACCTTCGGGGTCAGATACGGACCCTTGGGCGGCAGGTCTTCGGAGTCGGCTGCGGGCACGCCCGGGAGCCTCATCCCCATTTTGATCTCAGCGATGCGGCCCTGATTCACGCCGAAGAACGCTGCGATATCGTGGTGGCGGTCACCCCTATCAATCATTCCCCGGATCAGCGCCGCATCCTGCTCCGTCAGTGCGAGCCCGCTCGGCTCGGCTCTTGTACCCATGTTTGTCTCCAATCTTGGCTTCAGGCGTCGGACTCATGGCCCGACGCTGGGAGGATGGCGGCTGAGTCTGGCAAAATCAAGGCATAATCTAATATTTTTATTCCGTATCGTGATACGGTTCAATTTTATATTGACCGCGATAACGAAATTATATAAAAGAATTCCATGAAAACCGCCTCGCATCAACCGTCTCGATCCGCCGATGCGGTCCGTCTTGGGGATATCTCCGAAGTGTTCGCCGGCATTGGCGTGTCACGCGAAGAAACGGTCAAGCGTCCTGGTAGGAAATTGCCTGTCATTGGCGTCCGCGACCTTCAAGATGGCGCGGTGACCGCGCGTGAGGCGCTGGGCACTGTGGGTTTCCCAGACCCCGCACGGGCCGAGACGTACGCCGTCCGCGCGGACGACGTTCTTGTCACGGGACGGGGGACGATGCTGAAATTTGGCCTCGTGGGCAACGAGACGGCGGGCGCCGTCGCGAGCGGCAATGTCATTGTCGTTCGGCCCGGTCAGACCGCGATCGGAGGCGCGCTATTCGCCATCCTGTCGAGCGAAGTTTTTCGACCCAACATCGAAGTGCTGCGTCGGGGTGCGACCACGCTGTTGTCGTTATCGCCGAAGGACCTCGCCAAGCTTGAAATCGAGCTGCCGCCGCTGGATGAGCAACGGCGTATAGGCGCGCTCGTCAACGACGCCCAGATCGCATACCGCACCGCCATCGAAGCCGCTGAAATCCGCCGCGTGCTCGCGCGCCGGCTGGTGGACGCGCGCCTTTTCGGGACCGATCACAAAACTTGAGGGAAACATGGGCAAGCTCACACGCGCTGAATTGGAAAGCCATCTCTGGAAGTCCGCCGACATTCTGCGTGGTTCCATCGATAGTTCCGACTACAAGATTTACATCTTTGGCTTTCTGTTTCTGAAGCGCCTGTCGGATCGCTTCGAGGAGGAAGCGCAAGAGTGCATCCGCAAGGGCTTGTCGAAAGACATCGCTTATAACGATCCCGACGAGCACGAATTCTTCCTCGCTGAACGCGCTCGCTGGTCCGCGCTCAAGAAGCTGACCACGGGCATCGGCGATCAACTCAATAAGGCTTGCGCGGCGATCGAAGACGCCAACCCCTCGATTGAGGGCGTCCTCGCCAACATCGACTTCAATTCCGAATCGCGGCTTGGCGACGCAAAGAACCGTGAGGGCGTGCTTGCGCGCCTGATCGACCATTTCTCGCGCATCGACCTGTCCAACGCCTCATTGTCCGAGCCGGACATGCTGGGACGCGCCTATGAATATCTCATCGACAAATTCGCCGACGACGCCGGCAAGAAGGGTGGCGAGTTCTACACGCCCCACCATGTCGTGCGCCTCATCGTGGAATTGCTGGACCCGAAGCCCGGTATGCGCATCAGCGATCCCACCTGCGGCTCGGGCGGCATGCTGATTGAGAGCGCTCGGCACATCGCCGACATCGAAGGCAAGCGCCTCGGGCAGCCAGTCAACGTGACGCTGCATGGGCAGGAAAAGAACCTCGGCACGTGGGCTATCGCCAAGATGAACCTTCTGTTGCATGGGCTGCGCGACGCCCGGATTGAGAAGGGCGACACGATCCGCAACCCGCGCCTTCTCGATAATGAAGGCAACCTGATCCTATATGATCGCGTCATCGCCAACCCCCCGTTCTCATTGGACGCGTGGGGTGCGGATGACGTCTCGGGGGAGAACGAGAAGAAGAGCTTCAATCGCTTCATCTACGGCATCCCGCCCAAGAACATGGGCGACCTCGCGTTCGTTCAGCACATGGTTGCGACGCTCAACGCAAAGGGCGTCTGCGGTGTGGTCATGCCGCACGGTGTGCTGTTTCGCGGTTCCGGCGATGGGCGCATTCGCGAGGGGATGCTGAAAGCGGATTTGTTCGAGGCAATTATTGGCTTGCCGGAGAACCTGTTCGCGGGCACGGGCATTCCCGCGACCATTCTCATTCTCAACAAAAACAAGCCGAAATCCCGCAAGGGCAAGGTGCTGTTCATCCACGGCGCGAAGGAATTCGAGGAGCGGCCGAAGAAGAACATTTTGGGCGAGAGTAACATTACGCGCATCGTCGATGCCTTCCGGGCGTGGCAGGACGAAGACCGCTTCTGCCGCGTTGTGGACCGCAAGGAGATCGAGGAGAACGATTTTAACCTCAACATTTCCCGCTACATCGACACGTTGGAGCCGGAAAAGCCGATCGACGTTAAAGCCGAACTCGACAAGTTGTGGACTGCCGAGAGGGCTCGCGATGAAGCCGCCGCGCGGATGAACGCCCTCTTGAAGGAGATGGGTTATGCCGGGTGAAATGCCGAAAGGTTGGGCCGCCGCGCGCTTTCGGGACGCCATGCGTTTGGAAGAGCGGCGCGAGCCGATTGACCCCCAAAGGACTTATAGGCTTCTTGGCGTTCGCTGGTATGGCAACGGTGCATTCCTGCGCGAAGAGCGTATTGGAGAGGGCCTGTCGGCACAGCATCTCTATCGGGTGCGGCCAGGGGACGTAATTTACAACCGACTTTTCGCATGGAAGGGGTCGTTCGGACTGATTGGTGAAGACCTTGCCGGTTGTTATGTGTCCAATGAATTTCCGCTCTTTGCCGCACGGCTCGACAGGGTCGATCCGCAGTTCCTTCTCCGCGTCCTCAGGCATCCCCGGACTTCAGATCGCGCAGACGCCTTTTCGACGGGAACCACGTCGATTAGCAGAAATAGGCTCAACGAAGACGATTTCCTCCATTTTCCGCTCAACCTTCCACCGCTCGCCGAGCAGCGCGCGATTGCCGAGGTGTTGGGCGCGGTGGAGGAGGCTATCGCGAAGACGCAAATGTTGATCGAGGCTATCGCAGCCGCAAAACATACGACAATGCGCGAGCTTCTTACGCGTGGCGTTCGGCGTGGCAATGCGCCGCTGAAGCGCCTTCCGGCTCGCTGGGTTCTGGGACGCATTGCCGAGGGCGTCAGCCATATCCCCGGCGATTGGGAGCTTGTGACACTCACGAAGGTCGCGAAGCTCGAAAGTGGTCATACGCCTAGCCGCGACAAGCCGGACTATTGGGGCGGAGACATCCCGTGGCTGTCGCTCGCCGACACGGATGCACTTGAGGCGCTCGAAGTCGATCAGACTTCGGAATGCGTAACCTCGAAGGGCATAGCAAATTCATCGGCCCGCATTCTTCCGGAAGACACAGTGGTGTTCTCGCGCACGGCAACTGTTGGTAAGGCCACTCGGATGAAACGGCCCATGGCTACCAGCCAAGATTTTGCGAACTGGATATGTGGCCCCACGCTACTCCCCGCATACCTCGTGCAGGTCTTTCGTCACATGGGTCGCGAATGGGAGCGCCTTCAGGAAGGCAGCACGCACCAAACAATCTACATGCCGGTGTTCAAGAAACTCCAAATCTTGCAGCCGCCAAAGATCGAACAGCAGAAAGTTGCTGAGATTGGAGAGGCGTTTGACCGTCGTATTGCTGGTGAGCAGGGGGCCTTGGCGGTGTTGGTTCACAATCGCGCAGCCCTCGCTCAAGAACTCCTCTCCGGTCGCATTCGCCTTCCCGAAAGTATCATCGCGCGCCATCGTGACAAGGCGGGACAAGCCGCATGAGCCAGGCGACCGACCAGCTTGAACGCGAATGGGTGGAGGAACCCGCCGTCGACCTATTGCGCGTGCTGTTCGACTACAAAGCCTTGTCACTGGAAGAGGTGCGACGCCTGCGCGAAGGCTTGTCCACGGAACCGGTCCTGACCCTCCGCCTGGCCGATTGCTTGTCGCGGCTCAATCCCTGGCTCGGAGAGGATGGTGTGCGCCGAGCCGTCGCGGCTGTCACGCGTATTGCCGCCGTCGACGTGATGGAGGCCAACGAAAATGCGCACACGGCCCTGTCCTACGGAGTTACCGCGCCCCACACGGAAAACGGTCGCCGGCAAGACCGCACCGTGCGCTTTTTCGACTTCGATGATCCATTCGCCAATACATTCGAATTCGCCCGGCAAGTCGCCATCAAAGGCCCGCGTCAGGACATCATCCCGGACATCACCATCTATGTGAACGGGCTGCCGCTCGCGGTGATCGAGTGCAAGTCGCCGGTCTTGGCCGATCCGATGGGCGAGGCCATCCGGCAGTTCCGCCGGTATGAAAGCCGGGACGAATTTTCAGGGCTAGGCGCGCCGCGCTTGTTCGAGACGGCGCAAATCTCCATCGCCCTGGCCCGCGACGTTGCAAAATATGGCACGACGCTGACGCCGGCGCGCCAATGGGCGGAATGGAAGGACCCCTATCCGCTAACCCTCGACGCGTTGACCGCCCAGCTCGGGCGCACCCCTACCGGTCAAGATATTTTGCTTGCCGGACTTCTCGCGCCCGCCAACTTGCTCGATCTTATCCGCAACTTCGTGATGTTCGAGACGATCGATGGCCGGCGCATCAAGAAGCTGGCGCGCTATCAGCAGTTCGTTGCCGTCGGCAAGGCAATTGAGCGCATTCGCACGGCCGTCAATCCGCAACGGCGTGGCGGGGTGATCCACCACGCCCAAGGCTCCGGCAAATCTCTTACCATGGTGTTTCTGGCGACCAAGCTCCGCCGCTTGCCCGAAGCGGAAAACCCGACGCTTGTCATCGTCACCGACCGCAATGACCTTGACGACCAGATCACCGCTCAGTTCAAGCGCTCAGGCTTCCCAAACCCCGTGCAAGCCGACAGCGGCGACGCGCTGCGCAAAGTCCTCGCCGGTGGCGTGGGAACGACCGTCCTTACGACCGTGCACAAATTCCATAGCGCCGTGCCGAATCGTTCGTCGATCATTTCCAGTGCACGCAACGTGTTCGTCATGGTGGACGAGGCCCACCGGACGCAATACGGCGCGCTTGCGGCGCGAATGCGCGCCGGTCTGCCAAACGCCTGTATGCTCGCCTTCACGGGCACGCCTATCGACAAGAAAGACCGCAGCACGCGCGAGGTGTTCGGCGATTATTTGCACCGCTATCTCATCGACCAGGCCGTCAAGGACGGCGCCACAGTCCCGATTTTTTATGAGATGCGTGACGCCCGCTTGCGGATCGACGGCCGCGACCTTGAAAGCGACATCCGGACGTCGTTCCCGGAACTCTCGGACGAAGAGATTGACAAGCTGAAGCGCGGGATGCGTCTCCAGGAAAAGCTCGCTGGCGCCGAAGTGCGCGTCGAAGCGATCGCCAAGGATATCCTTGAGCACTACCGCACTACGATCGAGCCCAACGGCTTCAAGGCGCAAATCGTTACAGTGAGCCGCGATGTCGCGGTGAGTTACGTCGAGGCGCTACGCCGGTTGGGCGCGCCGGAATGCGCGCTGATCATGTCGGCTTCCAACAATGACAGCGCCCGGCTGCAAGCCCACCACCTATCGAAGCGCGAGCGGGATGATTGCATTTCCCGTTTCAAGAAGCCGGATGATCCTCTGAAGATATTGGTCGTCTGCGATATGCTTCTAACCGGCTTCGACGCGCCTGTTGAACAGGTGCTCTATCTCGACGCTCCGTTGCGCGAGCACACGCTTTTGCAGGCCATCGCGCGCGTGAACCGCACGGCTGAGGGCAAAACCTACGGACTGGTCGTCGACTATTGGGGCGACAACCGGCGCATCAGCGCCGCTCTGGACCTGTTTTCGGAAGAGGATGGCGTTTCAAACGCGCTCCGTCCGCTTACGGAGAAAATTCAGCTTCTCGAAAGCCGCCACCGGGCAGCCATGCGCCTGTTCGAGGGGGGCGATCGCGGAGACGAAGCGCTTTGCCTGGCGCTCTTGGAGCCCGACGACATTCGAGCCAAATTCGAATTGGATTTTTTGCGCTTTGCGGAAGCCATGGACATGGTTTTGCCTGACCCAAAGGCGTTGGAAGAGCCATATGTCACCGATTTGAAATGGCTCGCTCGGCTGAGGGTGATCGCGCGACGCGCGCACTATCAAGAGCCATTCGATCCGAAGGACTATGGCGCGAAGGTCGGGGAAATCATCACCAGGCACTTGTCGGTCGAAGGCGTCGAACAGCTTCTAGCGAAGCGTGATATCCTTGATCCGGCGTTCAAGCAGCATCTCGACAGCCTGTCATCCGCGGAGGCCAAGGCCGCTGAAATCGAACATGCAATTCACCACGAAATCCATGTTCACCGTGACGAAAATCCGATGGCTTACACGTCTTTATGGGAGCAACTGGAGAAGATCGTCAACGAGAAGCGTGAGGCCCGCGTCTCCGCCGCGAGCACGCTAGCGCGGCTAGAGGACATTGCCGCGCAGGTGTCAGGTGTCAGGGCCGGCGGAAGTGGTTTGTCCAATAGCCTTACCGGTACAGCGGGTGCGATCCTGCCTTTCATCGACGGCGCCGTTGCGGCCGACGTTCGCGCGGTCGCTGCGGCGGACGTAGCCAAGGCGCTAGATGGCTACGCCGTTGTCGTTGATTGGCAGCATAAGGAAGATGTTCAGCGCCAGATGCGCCGCGCGATAAAAGAACGGCTCCGGCCCCTCGGCATGGATGCGGGTAAGATAGAAGCCATCACCGCCAAGGTGATGGACGTGGCACGCGCGAGGCTAGTGCGATGACCTCAACCGCCGTGCATAGCTTTGATTTTGGCGGCGAGATTGTCCGCTTCTCGATTGAGCGCACGTCGAGGCGGAAGACGGTCGCAATTTCTGTCGGCTATGACGGCGTTCGCGTGCTCGCACCCGCTGATCTCGACGATGATCGCGTCATCAAAATCGTTCGCCAGAAAGGCGCCTGGCTACTGCGCAAGCAGACAGGATATCGGGAGCTTGGCGGCTTGCCGATTGTCCGCGAATTTGTGAGCGGGGAGACGTTCCACTATCTGGGGCGTTCATATCGTCTGAAGGTCGTCCCCGATCAAGCTGCGGTTGTCACCAGAATAACCGTGCGAGGTTCGACGCTCGTCGCGCCGGTTCTGCCCGACGCGATCCCTTTGGTCCGGCGCGCAGCGGTAAGAAGCGCGCTTCGGCATTGGTATCGCGATCATGCGAAAGTCCATTTTCCAGCTCGCGCGGCAGTCGTGGCCGAACACCTTGGGATAGGAACGCCCAGCGTCCATGTCGTCGACCAGTCGAAACGATGGGGGAGTTGCGATGCGCGCGGGAGCATTCGTTTGAATTGGCGCCTAGTCATGGCCCCTATGACGCTCGTTGACTACGTGATCGCCCACGAGGCTTGCCACGTCCTGGAGCACAATCATTCACGGCGCTTCTGGCGCTCGCTCGAAACCATCATGCCGGACTATGAAAATCGTGTGCGGCAACTGGATCGGCTTGGGCATCTGTTTGTTTGGTAGCGGTTTCGCTGCTCCACTTCTGTCAATCGCGGAGACAAATTGTGCAGGGTTTTGAGAGACGCCGCGTCGACCGCAATCGGCGGAAAGCGGAAGGCCGCGATCGCCGATGACAAGGGCGGCGCGGCACCAAGTGCGGTCGTTTATTTTTTAGCCCCTGACCGGTCCTTCTTACCGTTCTCGACGATTTCATTAACAACAACTTGATCGTGCAATATTGTTGCGAATAGCCTCGGATTAGCTTGCCTAACAATCTTATCTGAGAAGCCATCCAAAAGAGAGATCGCTAAACCTACGGCTGCTCCAATAATCATCCCTGGGGGGCCGGCCATGGCCATGCCAACAGTGGTGCCCACCGCACTTCCGGTGAGGGATACGCCGGTTATTCGAACGGCGCGCATGACTACCGGCTGATCGGGAGCCGAGGTTTGTTCCAAGATAATCCTCTGGTATTCCTTCAAGACCTGCGCTGAGTTTGCTGGGTCCGGACGATTCCACAACCATTTCCTGAATTCTTCGGCGCTTCGATGACTTCGCAATTCGGCCGCTTGTCTAATAGTCAATTGTTTTTGGTTCAATAAATGACGAATAGATGGTATATTCTCTTGGGTCATAATTATTTCAACAGTTTTATTAACACCATGAGCGGATATCCCATCGTGTTCTAGTTGTTCAATAGTTTTTCTGTGGTCAATGTGCTCAAAATAATCAATATCATGACCTGCTACAAATTTTGATACATCACCATTTTCGCATATTATTGTGTTTCTTGTAGCCTGCCGCGACAGCATCTTCATATCTTGTGTAGATAAACCATTTTCGCCCATAAGACCATTAGAAATACATTGTTCGACATCCCGTAGAATGGCGTTATATTTATCAGCATTTTCTGGTGAAGAATATTCTTGTTCACCGTGAAGAAACTCAATCGCCCCTTCGCTAAAGAGCCTATCCAAGAGCTGCGGACCAAATGCCCGGTTGAGTAAACGTATCGTCCCATGGTTCGGGTCGGTAATAGGAAAAGACAGCTTTGGCGATATTAGAAATGCCTCCCCAAGGAGGCAGCCAGCATCGGAGAGCATCGTAATTCGCCCAGGGAGGTTACCAAGAGATGATGTGACCCGCCCGTATTCTGGTTGCCATCGAATATGAGATCCCAAGCTGTCCAGATCGCGGAACAACATGCTTCGCGGTAGTCCGTATCGATTCTCGAACATTGCGCACACCCGCTAAAACGTTTTCCGTGGAGCGCAAGAAGCGGGACCCCACCATTTCGGGATCGTGTCCAATTTGCCAAAATGCCTATTCGCTCTCACTTACCAACATTAGCGATTGCATTGGGCCCTGACAATTGCGGTTTTATCCGGATCAACTGACTGCGACCGATCATCACGACCGTCGGGTTTCGACCCAGCTTAAACGCCCTGGGTTAGTGCTAGTGATGGCGTCAATGGGTCAACGATGAGACCATTGCGGTGCGACCCGCCTATGTCTCCTTCGAGCCGAAGGCGGTCGTCCCCGCGAGCATAAATCAAGATTATTGGTGCGC
>PLZT01000743.1:0-497 GCA_003152255.1 Methylocystaceae bacterium
GGACGGGCGTCGGGCTTTTCCGACGCCGATTACGCCGCCGCCGGTGCGAAAATCGGCGCCTCCGCCGCCGAGACGGCGACCGCGGCGGACGTGATCCTGCGCGTGCGCCGTCCGTCGGGCGGCGAAATCAAAGGCGCGAAAGGCGGCGCGGCGGTGGTCGCCATCCTCGATCCTTTCGGCCACGAATCCGCCCTCAAGGAACTGGCCGGCGCCGGCGCGACGGCTTTCGCGATGGAGCTCATGCCGCGCATCACCCGCGCGCAGTCGATGGACGTGCTGTCCTCGCAGGCCAATATCGCCGGCTATCGCGCCGTCATCGACGCCGCCGCCGAATATGGCCGCGTCCTCCCGATGATGATGACGCCGGCCGGCACGGTTCCGGCGGCGCGCGTCTTTATCATGGGCGTCGGCGTGGCGGGACTGCAGGCCATCGCCACCGCGCGCCGGCTCGGCGCGATCGTCACGGCGACCGACGTGCGTCCGGCCACCAAGGAGCA
>PLZT01000743.1:517-15410 GCA_003152255.1 Methylocystaceae bacterium
CTCGCCGCCGAGCGCGGCGGCAATTGCGAATTGACCAAGCCCGGCGAGACGGTCGTGGTCGACGGCGTGAAGATTGTCGGCGCATTCAATCTCGCGGGGCGGTTGGCGTCGACGGCGTCCGCCCTCTATGCCAAAAACCTGTTGGCCTTTGTCGAGACGATGATCTCCAAGGAAACCAAGCAATTGGCGATCAATTGGGACGACGAGCTGGTTAAGGCCACCTGTCTCACTCGCGACGGCGCCGTGATCGACCCGCGCTTTCAACCCAAAGCCTGAGCCGGCAAGAACATCCACCAGAGAAGGGCGCTAAGCGATGGCCAACGACTCAACGCAGCAATTGCTGGAAAAGGCGCAAGCCGCCGCGGAAGCCGCGCGGCATCTGGCGGACCAGGCGCAAGCCTATTCCGAACAACTCGCCCAAACCGCGGCCGCCGCGACGGCGCATGGCCTCGGCGGCGGCGCGATCGACCCGGTTGTGTTCCGGCTGGCGATATTCGCGCTGGCGGTGTTCGTCGGCTATTACGTCGTTTGGTCGGTGACCCCTGCCCTGCATACGCCGCTGATGTCGGTGACCAACGCGATTTCCTCGGTGATCGTCGTCGGCGCGCTGCTGTCGGTGGGCGTCGAAGCCTCTTCGGCGGCCGATACCGGGGCGGGTTGGGCCCGCTGGTTCGGTTTCATCGCGCTGACCCTCGCCAGCGTGAACATCTTCGGCGGCTTCCTCGTCACCGAACGCATGTTGTCAATGTATAAGAAGAAGGGCTAACGGCAATGAGCGCCAATCTCACGGCCCTTCTCTATCTCGCGTCGGGCGTTCTGTTCATTCTCGCGCTGCGCGGCCTCTCGTCGCCGGCGACCTCGCGGCAGGGCAATCAATACGGCATGATCGGCATGGCCATCGCCGTGGCGACGACGCTGCTGCTGCATGCTCCGAGCTTCACGAGCTTGCTGCTGATCGTCGTCGGCGTCGGGATCGGCGGCGGAGTCGGCGCCGCCATCGCGCGGCGCATTCCGATGACGTCGATGCCCGAACTGGTCGCCGGCTTTCACGCCCTGGTCGGCCTCGCGGCCGTGCTGGTCGCCGGAAGCGCGTTCTTCGCGCCGCACGCTTTCGGCATTGGCTCGCCCGGCGACATCGAGGGCGGCAGCCTGTTCGAAATGTCGCTGGGCGCGGGGATCGGCGCGATCACCTTCACCGGCTCGATCATCGCCTTTCTAAAACTCTCCGAACGCATGACCGGCAAGCCGATCCTGCTGCCCGAGCGCCATACGATCAACATTCTGCTGGGCGTCGGAATACTCGCCTGCATCGCGCTGTTCGTCGGCTCCGAGAGCGGGATCTGGCTGTTCCTGCTGATCGCGCTTTCGCTGGTGGTCGGCGTGACGCTGATCATCCCGATCGGCGGCGCCGACATGCCGGTGGTCGTCTCGATGCTCAACTCATACTCCGGCTGGGCGGCGGCGGGCATCGGCTTCACGCTCGGCAATCTGGCGTTGATCATCACCGGCGCGCTGGTGGGTTCGTCGGGCGCGATCCTCTCCTACATCATGTGCAAGGCGATGAACCGCTCCTTCATCTCCGTCATTCTCGGCGGATTTGGCGGCGAGGTGGCGGCCGTGGGCGGCGCCAAGGAAACGCGCCCGGTCAAGCAGGGTTCGGCCGAGGACGCCGCCTATATCATGAAGAACGCCGGCAAGGTCATTGTCGTGCCGGGCTATGGCATGGCGGTGGCGCAGGCGCAGCACGCACTGCGCGAAATGGCGGACCTGCTCAAGAAAGAAGGCGTCGAGGTCACCTACGCGGTCCATCCCGTGGCGGGGCGCATGCCTGGCCATATGAACGTGCTGCTCGCCGAAGCCAATGTGCCCTATGACGAAGTGTTCGAACTCGAGGACATTAATTCCGAGTTCGCGCAGACCGACGTGGCCTTCGTCATCGGCGCCAACGACGTGACCAATCCCGCCGCCAAGACCGACAAGACCTCGGCGATCTATGGCATGCCGATCCTCGACGTGGAAAAGGCGAAAACCGTGCTGTTCCTCAAGCGCGGCATGGGTTCCGGCTACGCGGGCGTCGAGAACGAGTTGTTCTTTCGGCCCAACACCATGATGCTGTTCGGGGACGCCAAGAAAACCGTCGAGTCGATCATCAAGGCGATGGCTCACTAACGAACGCGGACAAGCGCGAATTTGGCCCGGGGCCGCCGTAAAGGGCGCCCCGGGCCTTTTCTATTAAAGCGCGCCGACGTCCTCGCGCGAGCGCGCTCCTTCTGTCCGCGCGCTTGCAATGCGCCGCGCGCCCCCGGCGAATTTAAGCTAACCGACCAGGCCGCGCCGGGTTAGACTGCGCCCCCGCCTTCAGGAACACAGCCATGGTCATGCCGATTTACGACGACGCGCCAATGCGCTTCATGCGCCGCCCTTGGGTGAATTGGACGTTGATCTTCGTGAATGTCGCCGTGTTTCTCGTCGTGCAGAGCGAGATATTCGGCGATCCGCTGACCGTCATGCGCGGCTTCGCGATCATTCCGCGCGTGTTGTTCGGCGAGGCGGCGCTCGCCAAATGGGTCGTCGGCCCGCCGGCGCCGCTCACGCTGCTGACGGCGCTGTTCTTTCACTCCAGCCTTCTGCATATTCTTGGCAATATGCTGTTCCTCTATGTTTTCGGCGACAACGTCGAAGACGCCATGGGCTCGCTTCATTACTTGTTGTTTTATCTCTCATGCGGCGTCGCCTCCGGTGTCGTCTTCGCCTATGCGTCTCCTCACTCGATTACGCCGCTGGTCGGCGCTTCCGGCGCGATCTCCGGGGTTTGCGCGGCCTTTTTGCTGCTACATCCACGCTCGACGATTTTCGGCCTCGTGCTGGGCGTGCTGCCGATCCACGCTCCGGCGTGGATGTTCGTGGGAACCTGGATTATCCTGCAGTTCATCAACGCGGCTTCGGGCGAAACCGGCCATGTCGCCTGGTTCGCGCATGTGGGCGGCATTTTGGCCGGTCTCGCCTTGACGCCCCTCTTCAAGCGGCGCGGCGTGAGGCTTTTCGGCCCGCCGCCACGCCCCGCTGCCCGACTAGAGCAAAACGAAGCCCCGCCGCCGCAAGAGTAACCGCCGCGCGGCGGCGCTTCGGGTTTGACTTGAGCCAATGCGCCCGTTACCACAGCGCCCTCAAGATTGTTTCGCGGCGAGGCGGCGTCGCTTCGCGCCGCGGAAACCTACAACCGCCGAGAAAACTGGCGTCTTTTCGGTTTGGCCCGAAACCCCAAGGACTCCGGCGCTTCGCTGCTTTACGCGACGCAAGATCACGCTCGCTTAGGAGTTGCTCGATGAAAATTCTCGTCCCGGTTAAGCGGGTGGTCGATTACAACGTGAAGATCAGGGTCAAGGCCGACGGCTCGGGCGTCGATCTCGCCAATGTCAAGATGTCGATGAATCCGTTCGACGAGATCGCCGTCGAGGAAGCCCTGCGCCTCAAGGAAGCCGGCAAGGCCACGGAAGTCATCGTGGTGTCGATCGGACCGGCCAAGGCCGACGAGACCCTGCGCACCGGCCTCGCCATGGGCGCCGATCGCGGCATTCTGGTCAAGACCGACGATCCCGTCGAGCCGCTCGCCGTCGCCAAGATTCTCGCCAAGATCGTCGCCGAGGAGCAACCCGGCCTCGTCATTCTCGGCAAGCAAGCCATCGACGACGACAGCAACCAGACCGGCCAGAGCCTAGCGGCGCTGCTCGGGTGGGGACAGGGAACCTTCGCGTCGAAGGTCGAGATTTCCGGCGATAGCGTCGACGTGACGCGCGAAATCGACGGCGGGCTGCAAACCGTGACCTTGAAGCTGCCGGCGATCGTCACGACCGATCTGCGCCTCAACGAGCCGCGCTACGCCAGCTTGCCCAATATCATCAAGGCGAAGAAGAAAGAGGTCGCGGCCAAAACGCCAGCCGATTACGGCGTCGATATCGCGCCGCGCCTCGAAGTGCTCAAGACCGCCGAGCCGCCGACCCGCAAGGCCGGCGTCAAGGTAGGCTCCGTCCCGGAGCTGGTGGCCAAACTCAAGGAAGCGGGAGTTCTATAATCATGACGACACTCCTCCTCGCGGAAACAGCCGGCGGCGCCCTCGCGCCCGCAACCGCCAAGGCGCTCACGGCGGCCAGGGAAATCGGCGGCGCCGTTCATATTCTCGTCGCGGGCTCGGGCCTGCGCGAAGCGGCCGAACAGGCGGCCAAGCTCGCCGGCGTGGAAGAAGTGCTGCTCGCCGACGCCGCGGCCTATGACCATTTGCTGGCGGAACCCGTCGCCGCGCTCATTCTGGGCCTCGCCGGCGGCTATGACGTAATCATCGCGCCGTCGACCAGCGCGACCAAGAACGTGCTGCCGCGCGTCTCGGCGCTGCTGGACGTGGCGCAGATTTCGGACATCATCAAAGTCGTCGCGCCCGACACTTTCGAACGCCCGATCTACGCCGGCAACGCCATTCAGACCGTGCGCTCGAAGGACGCCAAGAAAGTCATCACGGTCCGCACCACAGCCTTCGCGGCTACGGGCGAGGGCGGCGCGGCGCCGATCAAGACCGTCGCCGGCGCGGTCGACGCGCAGAGCCTGTCGTCCTTCAAGAGCGAGTCGCTGGCGAAATCCGAGCGGCCCGAACTGACCGCCGCCAAGATCATCGTTTCGGGCGGCCGCGGCCTCGGCAGCGCCGAGAATTTCGGCAAATTCATCGAGCCGGTGGCCAACCGCCTCAACGCCGCGATCGGCGCGTCGCGCGCCGCGGTGGACGCGGGCTACGCGCCCAACGATCTGCAGGTCGGCCAGACCGGCAAGGCGGTCGCTCCCGATCTCTACATAGCCGTCGGCATTTCCGGAGCGATCCAGCATCTGGCCGGCATGAAGGACTCCAAGATCATCGTCGCCATCAACAAGGACGAAGAAGCCCCGATCTATCAGGTCGCGGACTTCGGTCTCGTGGCCGATCTCTTCAACGCGCTTCCCGAACTCGACGCCGAACTGGCCAAGAGCGGGCGCTGAACAAAAGAACAGAAAAACGCCTCGCGGGCGCTCCGGCATGGACCGGGAACGCCCGCGGAGCCCGGAAAAGCTTGCCGTTTATCCGCTTGATCGACGAATGCCTTTCATTTCACCGACGTTTTTACGAAATCGCGGTTTTCACGGGGAGCAAAGCCGCGCTATATTGCAGTGCATACAAAGGTCCGAAATCTCGCTAAGGGCGCCGCAACCATGAGTCTCGAAATTCGCAAGATCGGTGTAATCGGCGCGGGGCAGATGGGCAAGGGCATCGCCCAGGTCTGCGCGCTCGCCGGGCTGGATGTCGCGCTGAACGACGTGAGCGCCGAACGCATTTCCGCCGGGATCGAAGATATTGCGGCGCACCTGCAAAAGTCCGTCGAGCGCGGACAGCTCGACGCCGCGGAGCGCGACGCCGCCGTCGCGCGGCTGTCGGCGGCCCCCGCCCTGCCGGATTTCCGCGACGCCGACATGGTCATCGAGGCCGCCTCGGAAAGCGAGGAGGTCAAGCGCAAGATATTGTCGGATATAGCACTTGTCCTGAAGCCGGACGCCATCATCGGCACCAACACCTCGTCGATCTCGATCACCCGCCTCGCGGCCGTATCGGGACGGCCAGAGCGCTTCATCGGCATTCACTTCATGAATCCGGTGCCGAAGATGGCGCTCGTCGAGCTCATTCGCGGCATCGCGACGGACGACCGCACTTTCGAGGAGACGCGCGAATTCATAACCAAGCTCGGCAAGACGATCACCGTCTCCGAGGACTTCCCGGCCTTTATCGTCAACCGCATCTTGCTGCCGATGATCAACGAGGCGGTTTACACGCTCTATGAGGGCGTCGGATCGGTGGAGGCCATCGACACCGCGATGAAGCTCGGCGCCAATCACCCGATGGGGCCGCTCCAGCTCGCGGATTTCATCGGGCTCGACGTTTGCCTTTCCGTCATGCAGGTTCTGCACGAGGGGCTCGCCGACTCCAAATATCGGCCCTGCCCGCTGCTGGTGAAATATGTCGAGGCCGGCTGGCTCGGACGCAAGACGCAGCGCGGCTTTTACGACTACCGCAGCGGCTCGCCGGTTCCGACGCGCTGACGTTACGCCTTTATTAGGAAAAAGCGGCTCAAGCTCGTTCGATCCGAAGTCGATACGCGAGGCAGCGCCCAATGTTCGACGTCCTCATCACGATCGCGACGGGGCTGTTCTTCACCAAATACTGGTCGAAATGGCGCTATGGCTACTTCGACTTTTTTTGCGCGGGCGCGGCGATCGTCGGCGCCTTTTTATTGCCCGCGCTGGCGGAAAAATTCGTCCCGGAGTTTTCCGACCTCGGCGTGATAGCGTTCGACGCCGGCGGGGCTCTGTTGGGCTGCCTGCTTTACGACACGGCCAGCTTCGGGTGGCGGTGAGAGCGCGCGGCGGCGCGAGCGGGCGGCGCTTTAATTCTTCAACTCCAGTTTCGCGATGAGATCGGGCCGGCGCGCGCGGGTGAGGCGCAGGGACTCATCCCGCCGCCAGCGCGCGATCTTGGCGTGATCGCCCGACAATAAAACAGGCGGAATCTCGCGTCCCTCGAAGTCGCGCGGGCGCGTATATTGCGGATATTCCAGCAGGCCGCCTTCGAAACTTTCCTCGGCGCCGGAAGCCTCCTCGCCCATCACGCCCGGTAAAAGCCGCACGCAGGCGTCCGTCAGCGCCAGCGCCGCGATTTCGCCGCCGGAGAGGATGTAATCGCCGACGGAGACCTCCTCCAGTCCGCGCGCGGCGATCACGCGCTCGTCGACGCCCTCGAAGCGCGCGCAGAGGATCAGCGCGCCCGGTCCTCGCGCGAATTCGCGCACGCGCGCCTGCGTCAGGGGCGCGCCGCGCGGACTCATCAGCAGAAACGGGCGCCCGTCGTCCGGCGCGACCGCGGCGTCGATGGCGGCGCAAAGAACGTCGGCGCGCATCACCATGCCGGGTCCGCCGCCGGCCGGCGTATCGTCCACGGCGCGATGGCGCCCCAGGCCATGTTCGCGCAATTGCCGCGTCTCCAGCTCCCAAACGCCGCGCGCCAGCGCGTCGCCGGCCAGCGACAGGCCGAGCGGGCCCGGAAACATTTCGGGAAACAGGGTCAGAACGGTCGCGCGCCACATGGGGCGGTTATTGCACGGGCGACGGCTCGCCGGAAGGGCGAGCCTCTATCCTTCGCCCTCGATCTCCACCGGCGGCGCGATCACGACGCGGCTGCCGGCGATGTCGACGATTGGAACCACCGCCTTGGTGAAGGGGAACATCAGCGTCTCGCCGCCCTGAGGCGGGCGAACCTCAAGAATGTCGCCGGCGCCGAAGTTGCGCACCGCCAGCACATGGCCGAGCGTCGCGCCCTCGACCGTCTCGGCGCGCAGTCCTTCGAGATCGGCGAGATAAAACTCGTCCTCGTCCGGCTCGGGCAATTTCGCGCGCGGCGCGTAAAGCTCGATCCTCGTCAGTTTTTCCGCGCCGGCGCGATCGCCGACGCCTTCGACGCGCGCCGCCAGCATGTCCTTGCCCTGTGGACGGACATGGGCGAGCACGAAGCTACGCGCGCCGGTCTTGTCGAATAGCGGGCCGTAACTCGCGATCGCCAGAGGGTCGGCGGTGAAGCTTTGCAGGCGGATTTCGCCGCGCACGCCATGCGGCGCGCCGAAACGCCCCAGCAACACCAACTCCCGTCCCGGTTTGGAAGCGGGAGGCGCGTTGTCGCTCACTCGGCGGCGGGAGCGGCGGCGGCGGCCGCGCGTTCCTGCGCCTTCTTCTTCGGCAGGGCCTTTTCGGGATTGTTGCGCTTTTCGCGCTTGCCGACGCCGACGCTCTCGAGCAGGCGGGCCACGCGGTCGGTCGGGGTCGCGCCCTTGCCGATCCACTCCTTGGCCTTTTCCGCGTCGAGCACGAGGCGGTCGGCGGCGTCCTTGGCCTTCAACGGATCGAAGGTGCCGAGGCGCTCGATGAAGCGGCCATCGCGCGGCGAGCGCGAATCGGCGACGACGACGCGATAGAAGGGGCGCTTCTTGGCGCCGCCGCGAGACAGTCTGATTTTAAGCGACATGAGTTTTTCCTTTGTTCGATTTCCGAGAGACGCGACGCTTGAAGCGCCGCGCGCTATTTTTTCTTCCCGAACGGATTGAGCCCGCTCAGAAGACTTTTGCCGCCAAGACCCGGCAAACCCGGCTTTGGCGAAAACAATTCCTTCGGCGGCGCCTCGGGCAGGCCGCCCGTCGGCGGAGCCGCTCCGCCGGCACCGAGCTTCTTTTGCAGCTCGGCGATTTCTTGTTGCGACGGCATTTGCATGCCGCCCATGCCCATCATCTGCGCGGCCTTGCCCATCAGCCCGCCGCGCTTGCCGGCGCCCATCGACTTCATCAGATCGGCCATGCCGCGATGCTGCTTNNCGCCGCTCCTTGGGCGTCATCGACAGGATGATGGCGCGCTGGCGCTTGATCACCTTCTCGTCGATATTGGCGGCGGCGAATTGCTCCTTCATCTTGGCGACGCCGGGCAAGAGCCCCATGATGCCGCCAATCCCGCCCATCTTTTCCGCCATGGCGAGCTGATCGCAAAGGTCTTGCAGATCGAATTTGCCCTTCGCCATGCGCTGCGCGGCGCGCTCGGCCTCCTGCGCGTCGATCGTCGCGGCGGCCTTTTCGACCAGCGCCACGATGTCGCCCATGCCGAGAATGCGGTCGGCGATNNTCAGCTTGATCGGCTTGCCCGTGACAAAGCGCATCGACAGCGCGGCGCCGCCGCGTCCGTCGCCGTCCATGCGCGTCAGCACAATGCCGGTGATGCCCACCCGCGCGTCGAAGTTCTTGGCGAGATTGACGGCGTCCTGGCCGGTCAGCGCGTCGGCGACGAGCAGGATTTCATGCGGACTGGCGTAGGACTTGATGTCCGCCATCTCCTGCATCAACGGCTCGTCGATATGGGTGCGGCCCGCCGTGTCGAGCAGCACGACATCGTAGCCCTCGAACCTCGCCGCCTCCATCGCCCGCCGGGTGATCTGCAACGGCGTCTGGTTCGGGACGATCTCCAGCGTGTCGACCCCGACTTGCCGGCCGAGAATGGCGAGCTGTTCCTGCGCCGCGGGCCGCTTCACGTCGAGCGAGGCCATCAGCACGCGCTTTTTCTCGCGCTCCTTGAGTCGCTTGGCGAGCTTGGCGGTCGTCGTGGTCTTGCCNNTCGGCTTTGTCGCCCAGGGTTTCGACGAGGACGTCGTTGACGATCTTGATGACCATCTGGCCGGGCGAAACCGACTTGACGACATTGGCGCCGACCGCGCGGGCTTGCACCTTGTCGGTGAAGGAGCGGACCACGTCGAGCGCCACGTCGGCGTCGAGCAAGGCCCGGCGCACCTCGCGCAACGCCTCGGCGACGTCGGCCTCGGAAAGCGCGCCGCGCCGCGTGAGCTTGTCGAAAATGCCGGAGAGCTTGTCGGAAAGGCTCTCGAACATGGGTTTTCTCCTTCGCCTTCCCTCTTGCGGAGAGGCATGGCCCCAAAGCAAAACGCGCCCGGGAGCGCGACGCGCCGCCGGACGTGAGCCTGCCGTCCCTCGGGGCGAACAGGTTTGTTTGAACATCTCATACGAGATTTGCGCGAGTTGTATGCATGATGGGCGAGCGAGTCAACGCCGGGCGAGCCGCCTAGCTTATGGGCGCCGCGAATGCTTTTGAATAAATTGCCCATTTGCGCGGCGGATGGACGCGCCNNCAAATCGGCGGCACTCTGGCGCATCTGGCGAGTCTCAAGGAGCTGGGCGACATCGTTCTGTTCGACATCGTGGGAGGCGTGCCGCGCGGCAAGGCGCTCGATCTCGCGCAAGCCGGCCCGATCTCCGGCTCCGATTCGCAAGTCTCGGGCGGCGATGATTACGCGATCATCGAGGGCGCGGACGTGGTGATCGTCACCGCCGGCGTGCCGCGCAAGNNGGCATGAGCCGCGACGATCTTCTCACGGTCAATCTCAACGTCATCACCAAGGTCGGCGCGGGCATCAAGCAATATGCGCCGAACGCCTTCGTCATTTGCATCACCAACCCGCTCGACGTGATCGTCTGGGCGCTGCAAAAATGCTCCGGTCTGCCGACCAACCGCGTGGTGGGAATGGCGGGGGCGCTCGATTCCTCGCGCTTTCGCTATTTTCTGGCGCAGGAGTTCAACGTCTCCGTCGAGGATGTGTCGGCCTTTGTGCTCGGCGGCCATGGCGACGAGATGGTGCCCTCCATTCGCTATTCGTCGGTCGCCGGCGTGCCTCTCCCCGACATGATCGAGATGGGCTGGACCACGCAGGAGCGCATCGACGCGATTGTCGATCGCACGCGCAAGGGCGGCGGCGAAATCGTCGGCCTGCTCAAGACGGGCTCCGCCTTCTACGCCCCCGCGACCTCGGCGATCGCCATGGCGGAAAGCTATCTGAAGGATAAGCGCCGGGTGCTGCCCTGCGCCGCTTATCTCTCGGGCCAATATGGCGTCGACGGACTTTACGTCGGCGTCCCCGTGGTGATCGGCGCCGGCGGCGTCGAAAGAGTCCTGGAGATCAAGCTCGACGCCAGCGAAAAGCAGATGTTCGAGAAATCCGTGGCGTCGGTGCGCTCGCTGATCGCGGCGGCGGGCGCGCTCAATCCGGCGTTTTCCTAAAGAAATCGACGCCGACCAAGCCCAGCCGTTCGCGCCGCGGCTCTATCGGAATCAATCGGCAAAGAGGAGTCCGAGAGGACTAAGGGACGACATGAATATCCATGAATATCAAGCCAAGGCCATTTTGCGTGAATTCGGCGCTCCCGTCGCCGTCGGCGTCCCGGTTCTGAAGGCCGAGGACGCGGCCGCGGCGGCGAAGACCTTGCCCGGCCCGGTCTATGTCGTGAAGGCGCAGATCCATGCCGGCGGACGCGGCAAGGGCACGTTCAAGGAGGCCGCCGCCGGCGAGAAGGGCGGCGTGCGCCTCGCNNGTCAACCGCCTTTACATCGAGGACGGCGCGGCGATCGACAAGGAGTTTTATCTGTCGATCCTGATCGACCGCGCCACGTCGCGGGTTTCCTTCGTCGTGTCGACCGAGGGCGGCATGGACATCGAAACCGTCGCGCACGACACGCCGGAGAAAATCGTCACCTTCTCGGTCGATCCGGCGACGGGAATCATGCCCCACCACGGCCGCCATGTCGCCGACGCGCTGGGCCTCAAGGGCGATCTCGTCAAGCAGGCGGGCAAACTGACCGAGCAGCTCTACGCGGCCTTCATCGCCAAGGACATGGAGATGCTGGAGATCAACCCGCTGATCGTCACCAAGGACGGCAAGCTGCGTTGTCTCGACGCCAAGGTCTCCTTCGACGACAACGCGCTTTACCGTCATCCCGAAATCGTCGAACTGCGCGACAAGACCGAGGAAGACGAAAAGGAAATCGAGGCGTCCAAACATGATCTCGCCTATATCGCCCTCGACGGCAATATCGGCTGCATGGTCAACGGCGCCGGCCTCGCGATGGCGACGATGGACATCATCAAGCTCTATGGCGAATTCCCCGCCAACTTCCTCGATGTCGGCGGCGGCGCCACCACCGAGAAAGTGACCGCGGCGTTCAAGATCATTACCGCCGATCCCAAGGTGAAGGGCATTCTCGTCAACATCTTCGGCGGCATCATGAAATGCGACGTGATCGCCGAGGGCGTGATCGCCGCCGTCAAGGAAGTCGGGCTGGAAGTGCCGCTGGTGGTGCGCCTCGAGGGCACCAACGTCGATCTGGGCAAGAAGATCATCGACTCTTCCGGCCTTAACGTGATCGCCGCCGAGGATCTCGACGACGCCGCGCAGAAGATCGTCGCGGCGGTGAAGCTCGCGGCGTAAGATTTGCGCTCCCCGGCTTTGCGCGAGAGCGGAGCCGGGGACGGATGTGTTACCGATGCCGCGGCGCGTCTGGATTTTGCGTCGACTTCGTTTTCCACGGCGGACCGCCCTTGGCGTCGTCAATCTAAAATTAAATCAACCGCTGCCGTGGCTTTGCCCTGCCCTATCGTCATAAAAGGCGCATTTCATGCTTGCGGTTGCAGCGCAAAACGGCCATCATTTCCTGTGATAGGCAGGCGCGCCGTTGCGCTGATTGCGCCGCCGCCCCCTTTGATCCGGCCAAGGTTGGGACTTCTCGTGCAGCTCTTCTCCAAGCCACTCCTGTCGACGTCCAACGCCTCAAATCGCTTCGTTTCGGCCGCCGGGGCGCTCGGCTGCGCCCTCGCGCTGACGCTTTCAAGCGGCTTCTTCGCCAAGGGAGCCGCCGCGGCCCATGCGAAGGATAGCCTCTCCGTGGCGCGGCCTTTCGAGGTCGGCTCCAGCCTCTCCGGCAATTTTCTCGCGGCGATCGTCGCCAATTCGGAGCGCGACACCTTCGCCGCCTCGACGTTTTTCCGCGAGGCCCTGCGCGACGATCCGCGCAATCGCGACCTAGCCGAACGGGCGCTGATCGCGGCGCTCGCCAATGGCAACATGCCGGAAGCCTACGGCCTCGCCGGAAATGTTCTCGCGCATGACCGCAAAAACGCGGTCGCCAATCTGACGCGCGGCGTTCAGGAGATGCAGGCGCATCAATATTCGAACGCGCGCGCCGCCTTCGGCAAGGACGTCGCCGACCGTCAGACCGATATCAAGAGCATCCTGCTGACCGCCTGGACATATGCGGGCGCCAAGGACACGCGCCGCGCGCTGGCGACTCTCGACAAATTGCACGGCGAAGGCTTCTCCGTGCTCCGCGACTACCACGCCGCGCTGATCGCCGATATCGGCGGGAACAAGGCCGAGGCGGAACGGCGCTTCAAATCGGTTTTGAGCGCCGAGCACACCGTGCTGCGTCTCGTCGACGCCTATGCGCGCTTCCTGTCGAGCCACGGCGACAACGAGACCGCGCGCCGACTCTACAAGGCCTTCGACGAAGCGGTGCCGAATCACCCGCTCGTCGTCGCCGCGCTGGCCGACATCGACGCCGGCAAGCCGCTCAATCCCTTCGTGCGCAACGCCGAGGAGGGCGCCGGCGAAGTCCTTTACGGACTCGTCGCGCTCGGCGGCGGACGCCAGGGCGACGAATTGGCGGCGCTGATCTATCTGCGTCTGTCGCTGGCGCTCGCGCCCAATAATACGCTGACCACCTTCACGCTCGCCGATATTTACGAGCGGCTGAAGCAGGAAGAGGCCGCGATAGACCTTTACGACAGCGTGCCCGAACCGGACCCGTTGCGCGTCAACGCGGATGTGCAGGCGTCGTTGCTGCTCGAAACGCTCGGCAAGTCCAAGGAGGCGAGCGAGCATTTGCAGGCGGTGGTCGACGCGCATCCCAAGGACGCGGACGCGCTGACGGCGCTGGCCAATCTTCAACGCTCGCGCAAGCTTTTCACGGAATCCGCCGCGACCTATTCGCGCGCGCTGGCCTTGCAGCAGCAGCCGGAGAAAAACCAGTGGCTGCTGTATTATTATCGCGGCATCGCCAATGAACGCGGCAAGAATTGGCCGGGCGCCGAACACGATCTCAAGAAGGCGCTGGAGCTCAACCCGGATCAGCCCTTGGTGCTGAATTACCTCGGCTATTCCTGGGTCGACCAGGGCATCAATCTCGACGAGGCCTTCCGCATGTTGCGCCGGGCGGTCGATCTGAAGGGCCGCGACGGCTATATCGTGGACAGTCTGGGCTGGGCTTATTATCGCCTCGGCCGCTACGACGAAGCGGTCAACGAACTGGAAAAGGCCATCGACCTCAAGCCGTCGGACCCGGTGATCAACGATCACCTCGGCGACGCCTATTGGCGTGTCGGCCGCAAGCTGGAGGCGCAGTTCCAGTGGAACCATGCGCGCGACCTCGGCGCCGATCCGGAAGACATGCCCCGCATTCTCGACAAGATCAAGAACGGGCTGAGCGATAAGCCGGCGGTCGCGGGGGATAAGGCTACGAACAAGGGCGGATGAGGAGGAGCGCGAAGCGCCGCGAACCGCGACGCGCTTTCGCGACGCGTTAGTTGACGCCGATCTCACACATCCAGCAACGCCGTCGCAAACGCCGCATTCTCCTGGATGAACGCGAAGCGCGCCTCGGGCTTGTTGCCCATCAGCCGCTCGACGCAATCGGCGGTCTCCTCGCGTTCCTCGCTATCGATGACGACCTTGAGCAGCGTGCGCTGCTTGGGGTCCATCGTGGTCTCCTTGAGCTGCTTGGCCATCATTTCGCCGAGGCCCTTGAAGCGGCTGGTTTCGATCTTGCCCTTGCCGGTCAGCTCCGTGCGGATCAACTCTTCCATATGCGCGTCGTCGCGCGCGTAAACGATCTTGGAGCCTTGCGTAAGCTTATAGAGCGGCGGCACGGCGAGATAGAGATGGCCCTTTTCGATGAGCTTGGGCATCTGCCGATAAAAAAAGGTGATCAGCAGCGAGGCGATATGCGCGCCGTCGACATCGGCGTCGGTCATCACGATGACCTTTTCGTAACGCAAATCCTCGTCGCGATAATGCGCGCCGAGCCCGCAGCCGAGCGCCTGCGCCAGATCCGAGAGCTGCTGATTGGCCGCGAGCTTGTCGCGCGTCGCCGAGGCGACGTTGAGAATTTTTCCGCGCAACGGCAGCACCGCCTGATTGACGCGGTTGCGCCCTTCCTTGGCCGAGCCGCCGGCCGAATCGCCCTCGACGATGAACAGCTCCGACCCTTGCGCCGAATTATTGGTGCAGTCGACGAGCTTGCCGGGCAATCGCAATTTGCGCGTCGCGCTCTTGCGGGCGACATCCTTTTCGGCGCGGCGGCGCAGCCGCTCCTCGGCCCGCTCGACCGCGAAATCGAGCAGCTTCGTCGCCTGCGAAGGCGCGCCGGCGAGCCAATGATCGAAGGCGTCGCG
>PLZT01000606.1 GCA_003152255.1 Methylocystaceae bacterium
TACAGAAAAAAACTTGCACAGCCCTGCTTCACCCCGTTTGCCAGTCATGAACGCATTCGGTGGTCTGATACGATTTCCGGCTGATCACTTCGGGGCTGCGATTTTCGGCCACCAGTGAAAGCCGGCTCGGCTTTTGATGGCGTCGCGCTCTTTGGCGAGGGCGGCGCATCTTTGGCCAATGATGTGGTCGAGTTCGTCGATCGTCGCGATGTGTTTGTTGACGATAGGTTCGTCGACGAGCGCCCATAGCGTCTCGGCCGGCTGCAGTTCCGGCGTGTAGGGCGGCAGGAAGACCAGGCGCACGCCTTCTGGAACATTGAGCCCGGCTTCGCCATGCCAGCCGGCGTTGTCGAGAACGAGCACGATGGTTCGATCGACGCCGGCTTTGGCCTCACGTGCGAAAGTTTCGAGCAGCGCCGCAAAGAACGGCTTCGAGACGCCGTCATGCAGATACCAAAATGTTTCGCCGCTCGCCGGCGACACGAAGGCCGTCACGTAAAGCCAATCGAAGCGATGATGGCCCGGCGCGATCGGACGCTCGCCGACGGGCCCCAAACGCGGCGCGTCACCGGCTTCAGGCCGAGCCGGTGTTCGTCGCTCGCAAAGACTTCGACCGGCCGCTCGGGATGCTTTTGCGCTTCTTCGGCGACGGCGTCTTCGAGACTTTTTTAAAAATCGCCGTCTCTTCCGGCGTGCCCGAGTTGGGATTTTTCGGGCGCGGCGTCTGGATCGACATCCCGCAGGCCTTCAGCGCCTCCCAGCCGCGTTGAACGGCGACTTTTTCCAACCTCAATTCCCGCGCGAGAAAGGCCGCGACCTTGACGCTCGTCCACAGGCCGCCGTCGTCGGGCGGCTCTTGCAAGCGAAGCCGCGGCTTCGCGAGAACCTCGGGCTTCAAAATGCGCGGCGCGGCGCCGTTGCGCCGACGCAAATCGCCCAGAGAATCTGGCCCTTCCGCATTGTAGCGGACGACGAGTTGCTCGATCCAACGTCGCCCGAACGAGGTCATCTCGGCAACGTCGCCGATGCTATGGCCCTTGGCGAGCAGCCAGATCGTCTGCAAGTGACGCGCCTCAAGGGCGTCGACGCTGGAAACATACCGCTCACGCAACGCCTCGATGCTCAAATGCCCAACGATCGTCGTCATGGCCCGCCTCTCCGCGATTCATGACGACGAAGCTTAACCGCTTCGATTCCCAAAGGGAATCCCGGCCCACGAGTCAGTCAGCCGGAAACCGTATGATCCGTTCAGGGGCATTTGTCCCTGTTCGCCCATGGCGGGAATGCGCCATAAAGCGACTCTCGCCGCGTCACCAAACCTGCAAAGAGTTGACGCACGATAAAAGTTCATAGGAGAGACGTGGCCAATGAAGATCACCGTCGATATCGACTGCACCCCGGCTGAGGCACGGCAGTTTATGGGTTTGCCCGATTTAGAGCCCATGCAAAAGGCTGCCATGGCCGAGATCGAGAAACGAATGATGGCCGAGATTGAACGATTTTCACCGGAAGGGTTGTTAAAGACTTGGCTGTCGATGGCCCCACTCAACCCCGACTGGCTGCAGGACTTGTTGAGACAAGGTAAGAAGTGACGCTGCAATCAAACTCTGTTTGGTGTGTGGGGTTTCGACGCCGATCCGCGTGGGGGTCACGGTCAAAGTGACCAAAACTCCAAGCATAGAGAATATGCTCCCGAGGTCATCGGATCATGAAACGACAGGCCAGCGATGTATTTCGAACGCGGGCAAGCCCGTGCCGCTGCTTCAAGCGTCCGATCTCACCCGGGCGTACGAGCCCGGCGCGTCCTCGATCATGGTCAGCCTGCCGTCCCCAGGCTGGCGCGCGGGTATTCGGTCGGAGGCGAAGCCTGTCACCCATTCGTCCCAAATCGGCCACCACGATCCCTGCTGCGCGGCGGCGCCGGAGAACCATTGGTCGGGCGTCGGAGGCAGGTCACCGTTGGTCCAATGACCGTACTTGCCGCCCGGCGCGTTGATCACTCCGGCCATATGGCCCGAGGCCGCCAGAACGAATTTGACCGGCCCCTTGTAGAGGCGAGTAGCTGCATAGGTGGACTTCCACGGGGCGATGTGATCCTCCCGCGCCGACAGGATGAAGGTCGGCGTCGTGATTTGCGTCAGGTCGAGCGGCACGCCGGATAGGCAGAGGCCGCCGGGCTTCGCCAGCAGATTCATGTGGTACATATTGCGCAAATAGAAAGAATGCATGGCTGCCGGCATGCGCGTCGAGTCAGCGTTCCAATAAAGGAGGTCGAACGGCAAATGCTCCTTGCCGAGAAAATAATTCCTGACCACATAAGACCAGATCATATCGTTCGAGCGTAGCATGTTGAACGACATCGCCATGTCATGCGCCTCAAGATAGCCCCGTTCCTTCATGCGGTCATCGAGCGAAGCGAGCTGCTCTTCGTCGATGAACACCGCCATGTCGCCGGCATCCGCGAAGTCGACGAGCGTGACGAAATAGGTGGCGCTGGCGATCCGCTCGTCGCCGCGCGCCGTCATATATGCGAGGGTCGACGCGAGCAACGTCCCGCCCAGGCAATAGCCAGCGGCGTTGACTGAACGCTCGCCCGTCGCCATTTCGATCGCGTCGAGGGCTGCGAGCGGACCCTCCTGCATGTAGTCCTCGAAGCTCTTCTCGGCGAGCTTCTCGTCGGGATTGACCCACGAGATGACAAAGACGGTGTGGCCTTGGTCGACGGCCCATTTGACGAATGAGTTCTTCGGCTGCAGGTCGAGCACATAGAATTTGTTGATCCACGGCGGCACAATCAGCAGCGGTCGGCGACGGACGTCGGAGGTCGTCGGCCTGTATTGGATGAGTTGCATCAGTTCATTCTGGAAGACGATCTTGCCCGGCGTCGCGGCTATGTTTTCACCGAGGCGAAACGCCTCCATGTCGGTCATGGTGATCGACAGCCGACCCTTGCCGCGCTGCAGATCCCCGAGCAAGTTCTCGAGGCCGCGCAGAAGGTTCTGACCGCCAGTCTCAAGCGTTGCACCGAGAACTTCGGGATTGGTTGCGACGAAATTGGACGGGGAGATCGCGTCGACGAACTGGCGCGTATAGAAGTCGACCTTGCGCGCGGTAGCTGGGTCGAGCCCCTCGACGCCGCGCACCGCAGCGAGCACAGCTTTAGCCCAAATGAGATAGCTCTCTTTGATGAAATTGAAGACCGCNNAGGCTATCGTTGAATAGATCGATTTGCGCGCGGGCGACCGCCGCCGGATCGGTCATCATCTTCGTTGTCAGTTCGATGAAGTCGCCGCCGAGCGTCGTCACATCGCCCATGCCGAGCCGCGCGATATCTGGCCGATCGAGCAGGAGGTCCTGGACTAGCCGCTGGCTCTGCTCAGCGATCTTGCCCAGTTGCGTCGCGAGAGCCGCTGCATCCCATGTTGGTTGCGTCGAATTCTGAGCCATATGCCTCCCTGTGGTCCATTCCGCGTCCATGCAATCCTTTTCATACCATCTGGTCAAATGCTGGGCGCGCGCGGAATCTCCGAAGGTCGGCCTTCGGGTCGAATTTAGCTATGCCGGGACGCGGGCTGCACGGCCGGTCTGCCCCAGTAGGCAGACGCAATGCTAGCGGCGCAACAGGTCGGAGGCGCGCCAAAAGCAGCCACTGACTGACGTTCTTGA
>PLZT01000439.1 GCA_003152255.1 Methylocystaceae bacterium
AACCCAAATCCGAAGCCGCGCGCCAGCGTCATGTGGCGCGCGCCGCGACACGCGGACGAGTCATGGCCCGCCGCCGGCTCGGTTCGGCGTCTATCGATGCCGGCGCCACGCGGACGAACCCTGATGCCAAGGGAGAGGAGGATCGGCCCGGGTGAGGCGCGGGCGAGCGCGGCGGCAAGGCGCCGTTCAGGCTATCCGCGCGTAAACCGCGTCAATGCGCGCGCCATGCGCAAGTCCTTCGACAATCTCGATGTTCAGCCCATCGGCCGCGGTCTCGGCGCGCGCGCGCTCGGCCAAGCGCCGCGCTTCGGCTTCGCTCGCGACGAACGCGAAGCCCGTGGGCCCCCAGGACGTCTGACCGCCGCCCGTGGCGCCTTCGCGCAACAGCCGCGCGACGACGGCTTCCACGCGGGCGCTGGTGAAGCGTCGCCCGTTTTGCGCGGGCGCGAAATAATCGCCGACGATGATCTGGATCTGCGTAATGGCCTCGCCAAAGGCGGCGATGTCGCGTTCGGCCAAGGCCGGCAAGGCTTGCATGAGCACGCGCCGGCAAATTTCTCCCGCCCGCGCCTCGGAGAAGGGCGGCAAGGCGGCGAAAGCCTCGCGCTCGAGCTCGCCGTTCAGGCCCTGGGCGTTGTTGTCCATGACAAGCAGGATGCGCCAGTCGGGCGGGAACGGCAGGCGGGCGATGACCGGCGGGGTGAGGCCGCTCATCCCACGTCCCCCGTCCACCACGAATCCGCCGTCCTGAAACAAGCCCGCGCCTAGTCCCGAGCGGGCGCCGCGTTCCAATAGGGCGGCGTCGGCGTTCGGGTCGAGCGGCAAATCTTCCAGTCGCCGCAGCGCCGCCGCGATGGCCAGCGCCAACTGAGTGCCAGAACCAAGTCCGGAATGCGCGGGGATCGCCTGGTGGATGGTGAGATGATGGGCCGAACGCGGCGCCAAGGCCGCCTGGGCTTTTCGCAGAAGGCGTCGCGCGCGTTCGGATTCGGCGCCTTCCACGAGAGTTTCGTCGGCCCGCTTCAGCGTGAGCCTTGTCCTTGGGCCGCCGACCGACAGACCAAGTCCGCCAAAATTGCGGCCGAGGCCGCCGTTCATGTCGAGAAAGCCCAGGTGCAGGCGCGCCGCGGCCGTGACGCGAACTTCGTTGACGCTAGATTGGGCCGACATGACGCCCCGTTTCGATCGAGCAAGACTTCAAAGCGCGAGTTCGCGGCGCGACTTGGCGTCGCCTCGCCCTACATCACGCGATGGCGCCGCTCGTCGCGACGGCGACGCCGTTGCGCGAGTAACGCGCCTGACCAATAATGGCAAGAGGATTTAGCTATTCTAGCGCCATCGCCCCTTATCTCGTCAGGTCAAATGGCTTTCTAGAACCCCAGCCCAAGGAGAGCGTCATGACCACCAAGGAACACGCCTATTCCGAGAACGAGATCGCCGAGCGGCTGGCCAGGGACTTGCCGCATTGGCGTTATGAAAACGGCTGGATTCGCCGCAAATTCAAAACCCATTCGTGGAAGGCAACGCTCATGGTCATTAACGCGGTCGGCCATTTGGCCGAGGCCGCCTGGCACCACCCCGATATTGCCGCCTCCTATGCCTGGGTCGAGGTCAAATTGATGACCCATACCGCCAAGGGGATCACCGACAAGGATTTCGAACTCGCCCGCAAGATAGAGGAAGTCGTGGGCTGGAGACCCGGCAAGCAGGGCGGCGCGCTCGAAGGGACGCCCGAAAACGACCTGCGATTCGCCTATCTGAAATACGACGATTAGAACCCCCTTGGACAAGAGCGAAGTGGAACGGGGGGAGATGGTTTGCCTGTACAAGTTGAAGATATTAGCGCGGCGAGGGAGGCGTTTCTGTCTAGTGTCGAGGCGGGGCCCGCCATCATGGGCATCGTCAACGTGACCCCGGATTCTTTTTCGGACGGTGGTCTTTTCACCTCGCCTCACGCGGCGTTGGCCCAAGCGCGAAAACTAGTCGCCGACGGGGCTTGCGTCGTGGATGTCGGCGCGGAATCGACCAGGCCGGGCTATACGCCCATCTCCGCCGAGGAAGAATGGGAGCGCTTGCGCCCGTTGCTGGCGACGCTGGTCGCGCAGGCGGGGGCTCCGGTGTCGATCGACACCTACAAGGCGGAGACGGCGCGTCGCGCGCTGCGAACCGGCGTGGCGGTCGTGAACGACGTTTGGGGTTTGCATCGAGACCCCGCGATGGCGTCCGTGGTCGCGGAAGCGGGCGCGGCCGTTGTGATGATGCACAATCGCGACACTGTGGACGCCGGCGTCGATATCGTCTCCGACATGCTGGGATTTTTTGAGCGCTCACTGGATTTGGCTCGGCGCGCCGGCATTCCTCGCCGGCATATTCTGCTCGACCCTGGCGTCGGCTTTGGTAAAAGCCGCGAACAAAATTATCAGGCGCTACGCGCCATTCCGGAATTACTGCTGTTTGGTTGCCCTTTATTGATCGGCGTTTCGCGGAAAACCATCTTTCGCGATCTGCCCGACGGATTGATCGAGGGACGGCTGGTCGGCACTCTGGCGGCGAATGTCTTCGCCGCGAGCCTCGGCGCGCGAGTGTTCAGAGTGCATGACGCGCTCGAACACAGAACCGCCTTCGCTGTAATGGCGGCGATGAAGCCTCGCTGATTTTGAACGGATGTGACGCCATGGCACTAGCGCAGGTCGGTTTTGGACTGGGTTCCAACATTGGGGACAAACCAGGGAATATTCGCAAGGCTTTGCGCCTTCTCGAGGAGCGCGGAGTCGCCCGCCTGGAATTGGTGTCGCGAATATACCGGACGCCGCCATGGGGCGTTCTCGACCAAGGAGATTTCGCCAACGCCTGCGCCGTGGGCGCGACCAGCCTTGCTCCCTACGAACTTCTCGCCGCGGTGAAAAAAATCGAGGCGGATATGGGGCGGGAGCCAACCAAGCGCTGGGGTCCGAGGCTGATCGACGTCGATATTTTGTTCCTGGGCGATCGCAGCCTTGACGATCCGGAACTCACGATTCCTCACAAGGAATTGTTTCAACGGGCGTTTGTTCTGGCTCCGTTGACGGAAATCGCGCCCGATCTGGTTCTCGAGGGGGTGTCGGTCGCCGAGGTGGCGGCGCGTTTCGATCTCTCGGCTATTTCCGTTTGGGAACAATGAAATTTCAAAATCCGCGTTTCGAACTATGGCGGTCCTCGTTTGTCGCGTCGTATTTCACCAATCGCCCCCATCCCATTTACCGCGCTGCAGCACAAAATGTCGCAGCCATTCGGGTTGGGGGTATTTGTTGAGATTTCTGGTCGGTTTTGGATTTTGGTTGGGATAGCTATTTGCTTAGGAAACGGGCCAATTTGCATTTTAT
>PLZT01000410.1 GCA_003152255.1 Methylocystaceae bacterium
CCGGAAACAAGCATAAACCCCGCCAAAGCGACGCTCATCCGCAGCAGCAGGCTGAAAAAAAACCAAAGCGCGGGCCGTTGCGACGAAACGCCTTTGCGAACCGTGAACCACAGGCCGCCAAAGAAAATCGCGCCCANNCGCATTTGCCGGTCCTCGTCGGCCACCCAACGCCACGCGGTCAGACAGCCGATGATCAGGCCGATGATCAAGAGCGTCAGCGTCCACGAGTGGGGTCCGGGATATCGCTTGTCCAACCAAAGGCCCAGCGCGGCGCCGAGCACTGTCGGCGTCGCCACCGACCAGCCGATCAGCCCCATCATTCCCAAGCCATACCAGACCCCCTGCGCGGCGTTGCGTCGCGCCTTGAGCTTTCGCGTCGCCTTTGCGCCGACCTCTTCCCCGAGGGTGGCTCGCGGCCTCGACGGCTTGTCTTGGGGATCATCGGCCATCGCGGAAAGTCGCCAAGCGATGAATGATCTCGCCTTCCATTTTCGCCAGCACCAAACGCACGCTTCGCTCCTGCTCGTCCAAGGATAGGAACTCCCGCTCCACCGCCGCGCGCAATTGGCCAAGGTCCGTGCCGGAAATGGCGTTGCGCACGGAAACGAGCACGTCCTGGCCGGCCTTGATCAACACCCCCTCGTCAACGGCGAGGCACTTTTCGCCGCCAGTTTCGGTCTCGTAGATCAAAATTCCCGGCGTCAGCGCCGCCACGCAATCGAGCCGGCGCGGCAACACTCCAAAGGAGCCGTCGGGCGTCTCGGCGACCACGCGCGCCACGTCGTTTTCCTCGACGAAAATCTGGAAAGGCAGGAGAACCGTCAGTTTCATAAAGCTCCGCGCCATGTTCAACCCGCCCTCGCCACTTTGATCCCGGTCTTGGGGTTTGACCCGGCTTCGGTCCGACCCGCGTCCTGGCCAGGATTGGCCTTCGCCTTTGCTTCGTCAATCGCCCCGATCATATAAAGCGCGCTTTCCGGATAGTCCTTGAATTCGTCGCGCAGGATACGCTCGCAGCCGTCCAGCGCGTCCTCAAGAGAAACGAATCTGCCTTCCAGTCCGGTGAACTGCGTGGTCGTGAAAAACGGCTGAGTCAGGAAGCGCTCCAGCCGCCGGGCGCGAGCGACCACATTGCGGTCCTCCCGCGAAAGCTGCTCCAGGCCGAGCATGGCGATGATGTCCCTGAGCTGGGCGTATTGCGCGAGCGTGCGCCGGATTTCCTGCGCCAGCGCGTAATGCCGCGCGCCTACGATGCCCGGCGTCGCCATTTTCGAACTGGATTGCAGGGGATCGATAGCGGGAAAAAGTCCTTCGCTCGCCCGCGTGCGCGAGAGCACGATGGAAGCGGAGAGATGCGAGAAGGTATGCACGGCCGCGGGATCGGTGAAATCGTCCGCCGGCACATAGACCGCCTGGATCGAAGTGATGGCGCCGGTGTCGGTGTTGGCGATGCGCTCTTCCACTTGCGCCAATTCCGTGCCCATGGTGGGTTGATAGCCTAACCGCGACGGCATTTGCCCCATCAGTCCAGATACTTCCATGCCTGCCTGAATGAAGCGGAAAATATTGTCGATGAGCAGCAGCACATCGCGACGCTCGTCGTCGCGGAAATATTCGGCCATCGTCAGCGCCGCGTGGACGACCCGAAAGCGGGCGCCGGGCGGTTCGTTCATTTGGCCAAACACCATCACCATATTCGCCAGAACATCGGCCGCCTTCATGTCGCGGTAAAGTTCCTCTCCCTCGCGACAGCGCTCTCCAATGCCACAAAAAATACTCACGCCTTCCTGTTGTTTGACGAGATTGTGAATCATTTCGGTGAGCAGCACGGTCTTGCCCACGCCCGCCCCGCCGAATAGGCCCGCCTTGCCGCCGCGCTCCAAGGGCATGAGCACGTCGATGACCTTGATGCCGGTTTCAAAAACTTCGGATTTGGTGGAGCGCCGCGCCAGCGACGGCGGAGCCTGATGCACGGAACGCCACTCGACATCGGACAAGGCGGCTTGCCGGTCGATGACATTGCCAAACACATCAAACATACGCGAGAGAATTTCCTTGCCCACTGGCGCCTTTAGCGGCCCCCCGGTGTCTTCCACCGCCATGCCGCGCGCGAGACCTTGCGTGGGCGTCAACGCGATCCCGCGCACATGGCGCGCATCTAATTGGGCGAGCACTTCGATGACGATGCGCCCTTCGCTTCCCGCCCGCAGAATCGAATGGATGGGCGGCAAATCCTTGTCGAAGCGCACGTCCACGACACTGCCGCGCACCGAGGCGACCGCCCCTCGGCCCGAAATATTCGCGGTTTCTTGTCCGAGCATATTCACCCTTTCGGAACGGTTGGAGTTGGCCGAGGAATGTTGCGCATCTCTGGCGCGAAATCCATGAATTCGCGACTGGATTTCAAAGGGCCTCACCACGTCGTCCGGCGTTATTCTATCTCCGTCACCGAGGAAAAATGCCGCAGACTCGGCTCGCCGCCCTGCATAGCAAAAAATTTGGAAAGACCCCTATGCGCTTCCTTTACGATCATTACGCTAAAGCAGCTAAGGGAAAATACGGAATTGACGCTACCGCGCTCCCGGGGCTCAATCCCCCCGCGCCCTGCCACGTGCTTCCGCATGAGAGGTCCCAACGGTTAGGTCGTGATCCGGGCGACCGAGCCGAGCCCCGCGGAAATCATGGAGCAGGGCGCGCACGCGCCGTTCGGCAATCTTACAACTGATTGCAGTCTGAGCGCCCCGACCCGGGAGGACGTTTCATGCTCATCAACTCCGAAGAAATAAAGACGCTCGGCCTGAGTCAGATCGACGTGTTCACGGCGGCGGCGACCTCGACAGCCAAAGGCCTGTCGGCCATCACCACGGAGGCGACGGGCTATTCGAAGAAGAGCGTCGAGAACGGCTTCGCGCTCTGGGAAAGGCTTCTGCGCGCCCGCAAGGCCGACGAAATTGTCCAACTTCAATCCGATTTCGGCAAAACGACCTATGACGATTTCATCGCCAGCGCGACTAAGATCAGCAACATATACGCTGATCTGGCTAAGGAAACCTTTAGCTCCTCCAAAGCTGAATTGAACGCGCAATCGTCGGATGCCTCATCGTCGAGCACACCGAAGCGGACGTCGACACCGAAGCTGGACGCAATAGCAGCGTAACTCGGAAAGAGAAGATGACCGCCGCGACGAGCAACGGAGCAGCTCGGAGGCGGCGGTCGTCGGTTTGAGATTGATAACGACGCGGCGGCGCCGCGGGGATGTATTTCGGGAACGCCGCGTAAATTTCAAATCGCCCTTGCGACGCTGTTTCGACGGTGGTTCACCACGCCGCCATCAAGGATGATCTCGATCTGATCGGATGTTAGACCGTGTCGCGTTTCTACCGCGGCGTTCGTGGATTCCAACAGGATTCTCCCGCCGCTTTCGAGCTTTTGGCGCAAATTCCGGACCCGAAGCGTATCGTTCATTTCCAGGCGATCATAGTCCGTCGGATCGACGAACAGCAGCGGCAGAATTCCGTAGTTGATGAGGTTTTGCCGATGGATGCGGGCGAAGCTTTTCGCGACCACGATTCTTAGACCGAGACAGCGCGGCGCGGCGGCGGCATGCTCGCGCGAGGAGCCCTGGCCATAGTTCTTGCCGGCGATCACCGCATGCCCTGCCCGCCGGGCAATCGCGCGAGCGCGGGCGACATAGGTCGGATCGATGCGCTCGAATGAAAAGTCGGCGATCTTTTGGAGATTGGAGCGATAAGGCAGCACCCTCGCTCCCGCCGGCATGATCTCGTCAGTCGAGACATCATCTGGCATCTTGAGCAGAATAGGAAGATCCAGGCCGTCCGGAAGCGCGTCGAATTCAGGGAGCGACTTGATGTTCGATCCCTTTACCAGCGCGACCTCTCGCGCCTGTTCGATCGGAAGCGGCGGCACGAGCAGCGAGGCCGACAAAAATGGGATCGCCGGTTGTGAAAGTTTCGGATATGGGATGTCCAGCCTCCTCGGGTCCGTGATTTTGCCGAACAGAGCGGACGCCGCGGCGGTTTCGGGCGAGGATAAAAAGACCGAGTCTTCTTCGGTTCCCGAGCGTCCCCGGAAGTTGCGCGGCGTGGTGCGAAGTGAATTCCGCCCGATCGCCGGAGCTTGCCCCATGCCAATGCAGCCGTTGCATCCCGTTTGATGAATCCGCGCGCCCGCCGCGACGAGCACCGCAAGCCGCCCATCGTCAATCAGCATCCCCAGCACTTGCCGCGACGTCGGATTTACATCGAGGGAGACGCCGGGCGGAACCGTTCGACCCCGGACGATTTCCGCGACGACGGCGAAGTCCCGCCATCCCGGATTGGCGGAGGAGCCAATGTAGGACTGGGCGATTTCCGCGCCTTGGACTTCTCGGACGGCGACGACCTTGCCAGGACTTGACGGCTTGGCGATAAGCGGTTCGAGTTTCGAAAGATCGATGTGATCATGCTGGTCATAGTGGCAGCCCGGGTCCGCCTTCAGTTCGCGCCAGTCTTGCCCCCTTCCCTGCGATTCCAGAAACGCCCGCGTCATTTCGTCGGACGGAAAAACGGAGGTGGTCGCGCCAAGCTCCGCGCCCATATTGGCGATCACATGCCTGTCCATCGCCGTTAGGCGAAGCAATCCAGCGCCATGGTATTCGATGATCTTGCCGACTCCACCGGAGACGCCGTAACGGCGCAACATTTCGAGGATCACGTCCTTGGCGCTAACCCAATCCGGCGGCGCGCCGGTCAATTCCACTCCGAATACCGCCGGCATTGTCGTCGAATAGGGATCGCCGGCCATCGCGAGAGCGACATCGAGCCCGCCGGCGCCGATCGCTAACATACCGAGGGAACCGGCGGCGGGCGTGTGACTGTCGGACCCAAGCAGCGATTTGCCGGGGCGCCCGAAGCGTTCCATGTGAACGACGTGACTGATGCCGTTGCCCGGCCGCGAATACCATATCCCGTATCTTCGACAGGCGCTTTCGAGGAAGAGGTGGTCCTCCGCGTTCAAATTATCGATCTGCAATAGGTTGTGATCGACGTATTGAACACTGACTTCGGTTTTGACACGATCCAGCTTCATCGCCTCGAGCGATAACATGGCGAGAGTGCCGGTCGCATCCTGTGTGAGAGTCTGGTCAATCCGCAGCGCAAGCGGCGCGCCAACTTCGCCTCCGCCGCTCACGCGATGGCTTTCGATCAGTTTTTGGGCAAGGTTCGAGGCCATCGTGCACGATTATGTAGGGCTCCGCCGAGGCGATTCCGCCCTCTTTCCAGCAAAATTTTAGAGGCGCTCGTGTTACGTATGGGTCTTGGGCGCGCCGCTTCCGATCACGTTGAATCGCGCCTTTTGCTCGTCGGTCAGCGAATTGTAAAAGTCCGAGAGCGCGGGCCTCACCATGGCCAACGCACTGGCGAGCGCGTCAAGGCGCTTCGCCGCCATGTCGAGCCGCTCCGTCACGGTCTTGGCCGTCTCGGCCGGGCAGGAAGCTTCCAGGTCCTTGGCGGCCGTGGTCGAGACTTTTTTCAACTCGTCGAAGGCGCTCTTTTGCTGTTCGGTCGGTTTGATCGTTTCCTCGATGCGCTGCACTGGCGGCGTCGCGAAGTTCTCCGTTTGGCGACCGCACAGACCATTGAGTTCTTTCGTCGAGTTTGCTCGGCCGGCCGCGGCGCGCCGCGGGGCGCCGATGGCGGCGAAGCGTTCCTTCTGTTGCGGATCGAGCGCGTCGTAAAACTTCGCGAGCGGCTCCCGTATCATCTGCACGGCTTTCTTCATCGCTTCGATTCGCTTCGTCATCGCGTCGAGGCGCCCGACCGGCGTAAGCGGAGTCTCCGTCGTGCAAGAAGCCCGCAGCACGTTGTCGGCCTGCGCCAGCGCCGATCTCAAGTCGTTCAGCAGCGCGATCTGCGCCTCGGTGGGGCGCACCGCCTTCTCGATCTGGTCGATTGGCAAATTCGCGACGCCCGGGGCCAGCCCGCCGCAAGCCGCCTCGACTGTTGTCGCCGGCGTAGCCGGGCGCGCCGCATGACGTGCGTGGACGTGATGATGGCGGTGATGACCTCCGCGGTAACGAGAGACAAAGCCGCGGTCCTCGGCGCCAGGAGCCTCGCCATAAACGTCCCAGAAATTTGAGTCTCCGCCAATGTAGGGCGCGCTCATCGGACCCGGCCAGAACACGCTGGCGAGCAGCGCGTCAAAGCCATAGGCGAAGAACGGATCGTAATAATCATAAGGCCAAAGCGCATAGGTCAGCGCATCGCCGTAAAGGAACGGCCAATACACGCCATACGCCCAATAGCCCCAACCGTCACTCCAATCGTACCAACCTCCGCCCCAAGAATTACCGCCCCAATCGTTCCACGCCGCGGCTGAGCCGAAGGCGTTGCCGTTGAAACCGCGATTCTCGAAGCCGCGGCCGCCATGCAAATGCGAAGCTCCCCGACCGCCCAGCGCATTATGCGCCAGAGCCGCATAGTGGCCTCCGGCGTGACCGAACCCATGTCCATGGAAGTGACCCGCGGCGAAATGACGCCCACCGAAATGCCTGGCCGCATGACGCCCTCCGCCAAAATGCCTGGCGAAATGTCGGCCGAAGTGGCGGCCGACGTGGCCGTAGTGGCCGTAATGGCCGCCGTGGAAGCCCCCGAAATGTCCAAAGCCGCGAAAGCCGTGAAAGCCGCCAAAACCATGGAAACCGTGAAAGCCGCCGCCAAAGCCGTGAAAGCCGCCGCCGCCGCCGCCGCCGTGGAATCCTCCGCCTCCGCCGCCGCCGTGAAAGCCGCCGCCGCCGTGGAATCCTCCGCCGCCGCGCCCAAAGGCCGAGGCTTCGCTCATAATCCCCGGCGCGACTCCCGGCGCCAAGGAGGTTTCGAGCACGAATCCGAAAGCGATCGCCGCCGCGATGACTTTCGCCCATTTGCGAGTCATGACGCCCTACTCCCCCCTTCGCTGAACCATGATCTGCCAGAAACCGCGCCGAATCCCCTTCATTCGCAGTTCTTTCGCCGCCTCGTTTATTACTTGGCGGGGCGACCGATGTCGTCAATACGGCTGACAAAAATCCAGGAGACCGTTTGAGAATGATTGAAGGCGCTCGCGATCGAGGTTTTCCGCCTTTCTTCACGCGCAGCAAAGCCACGCTGTCGTGACCGGGCAAGGCTTATAACGTCGAAAGGAAAGCCACGAGCGCTCTCTGCTCGTCGGCGCTGAGTCCGAGCGGCTTGATTTTCGAATCGAGCGCCGGGTTTGGGCCGCCGCCGCGATCATAGAAATCGACGACCTCTTCAAGACTCTTGAGGCTGCCGTCATGCATATAGGGCCAAGTTTCTTTCAAGACCCGCAGCGTCGGCGTCGTATAGGCCCAGCGATCTTCCGGCTTGCCGCTGATTTCGAAGCGTCCGAGATCGTCTTTTACCGTCGGCGCGGACAGGCCGACATCGGACAGTCGAATATTTTGAAAGACGCCAGGCGCCAATTCGACCCTCGTCGTCGCGAAGGCTCGAGCCGCGAAAGCGACGCCGGTGTTGTGCCACGCCTGATCGGTGAACAACGCGGCGTCCTCGCCGATCGCGTGGCAGGAAACGCAGCCTCCCTTGTGGACGAAAATGTCATAACCGAGCCATTCGAGCGGCGTGAGCGCGCTTTTCTCGCCCGCGAACAGCGCGCGGTCGAAGCGACTGTCGCCCTTGAGCAGCGTCGCTTCGTAAGCGGCGATGGCGCGGCCGAGCGTCGTCATCGAGACGCCTTCGCCGGGGAAGGCGGCGGAGAAAGCCGGTCCGTAAACGGCGTCGGCGCGCAAGCGGTCGAGCAGTGGCCCGACCGCCGGATTGCCCATTTCGTCGGGGCTAAGCAATGGCCCCCAAACTTGCGCCGCGAGGTCTGTCTCGCGACCATCGTGAAAGAGGAATTTCTTGAACACGACATTGTAAAGGGTCGGCGCGTTGCGGCGTAGCGAACGGCCCTCCAAACCTATGGAAAGCGCGCTTTGATTGGATGCGTAGCCCTGCGTGGGTATGTGGCACATGGCGCAGGAGAGCGTGTTGTTGGCCGAAAGTCCGCGGTCGAAAAAGAGGCGCTCGCCGAGGCGTTGCATCGCGGTCGATCCCGCGATAGCGGGCGGAACGGGCGGCAAGCCGAGCGGCGCCTTCGCCTGCTCCCCCGCCAGTGTTGCTCCAAACGCGCACAACGCCGCGGCGAGCGCCAACGCCGTCACTGCTCGCGAAGTCGTCGGGCGCATGTCACCGCGCCTCGCTTCGATTGCTCGCCTCGGGATGCGCCATGGCGAGCGTGCGCGCGTCGTTTATCAAATTGTCCGGACTGAGAAAGGCGGTCGTGTAGATTTCCCGCGCCCATCCTTCGGGGTCGATCAAAAACACCTTCAGCATGTGATTGACGACGCCCGTGCGTTTTCCGGCCGCGTCGGTTTCGAAGGCGATGTCCTGGCCCATGCTCGCCAGGAGCGGCGCGAGATCGCTCTGCGAACGGCTTGTCAAAAATCGCCATGGCGGCAGCGTCCCCGCGTTCTCGGATTTTTGCAACAAGCGCATCACTGTCGGCGTGTCGTGCGCCGGATCGAGGCTGACGAAAACCAGCCTCAACCGACCACGCAAAAGCGGATCGCTCGCCGCCTCCTTTTGCAATGCTTCGAACGCCGACCACGCGACGGGACAGCCCGCGGGGTCGACGCAATGGCCATAGAAGAAGGCGAGCGCGGTTATCGCGCCGCGCGTGGCGACGGAGAGCGCCGTCGGCCTATCGTCCGCGTCCAACAATTGCGCTTCGGGAACGCGTTGGATGCGTTGGAGCGCGTATGTTCCGGGCGCCGGCAGGTTCGAGACCATCGGAGTCGGCGTTTCCGCGCCCGGAGCCGCCGCGCTGGCGAGCGTCAGCGCGAGCGAGAAAGCGGCGAAAGGCGCGAGCGCGCCCTTCGTTTTCATGCGTCGCGCGGTCAATTCGACTCCGCTTTTTGCGAGCGGGCGGTGAATTTCATGTGATGCGCGCGTCCGAGCCCTTCCTTATGGAAGTCGACGACGAAATCTTCCTTCAGCTTCTTGCCGTCCCAGGAGTAGCCTTTCAAAAACTGCTCATTGTCGACGCCTTTTTTGTCCCAATTGGCGAGCAGCGAGGAGGTGAAATAGACTCGCTTCCCGTCCCAGCTTTGCGAGACCATATTGACCTGCGCGCCGATCTTCTTCGAATAGACCTGCTTGGGCGCTTCGGGATTCGTCAAATCGAACAACCGCGCCGTTCCATCCATGAAGGTATTGACCCATAAGGACGACGCGTCCGAGGAGATCGAAATGTCGACGGGCAGCGGGATCTTCGACGGATCGCCGATATCGGCCACCGCCTTCGCCTGCCACTGATGGTTCTCGTCCTCCTTCACCAGATAGAGCTTCGACGTGAGCGCGCCGGCGGTGATCGCCCAATCGGCGCCGGGCTTCAGCGCCCAACGGATTTCCAAAGGCGCGCCGGGAACGGAAAACACCTTTTCCGGCTTCATCGCCTTCAGGTCCCACATCACCATCGTGTTTCCGAAATTCTTCATGGCTGAGCTGTCTTGGATGAGCTGCGACAGATCCATCATGTAATTGGTCCAGCCGGTGAAGCTCGATGTGAGCATCCGGTTCCGACCCGGGTTGATGGCGATGTCGTAGCCATAACCGTCGCCGCCGTCATCGAGAGGCATCGGCGCGGCGGCGACGAGATCCCCGGCGTTGTTGTACGTGACGAGGCCCGTCATGCCGCCATGGTCCAGCTTATTCGACAGCGCCTGCACGAGCATGCGACCGGGCAAGGCATAGAATGTGTGCGGCCCGACGAAGCCCGTGCTTTCCGCTAAATCGTCGATGGTTTTGACGAGCTTGGGCGTCGACGGATCGGAGCCGACGTCGAAGATGAAAATCTTGTTGTCGTCGAGGCGACCGGCCCAAAGATATTTGCGATCATCGGTGAAGCCCATATGATGCGCCTCGCCGCGTCCTCCGACGGATAGCGTGTGAATCACTTTTCCATAGGTCAACGAGCCCGGAATGACGTCGATCGTCACCAACTTGTCGGACTCGTCCCCGACGCCCTTTTCGCCAAGCGTCCAGACATGGAGATATTGCTCCTGCCCTTTGATCAGTCCGGTCATGAAGGGCGAGTTGCAGGTCTCGTCGGCCCGCGCGGGCGCCGGGGCGGCGCAGGAAGAAGCGCCCGCGAGAAGGCATAGGCCGAGCGCTATGCGCGCTTTCGATCCGCTAATTGAGGTCATATTTCGCATGTCTCTCCCCTATTCTCTTTGATCGGCGGTCGCGGGGTCGATGATCCCCTTGATCTCGCTGATCCGATTGGCCGGAAAACCGCCCTGCTCCGCGTGCTTTCGGATGAGTTCCGCGTCCGGGGCGATATAGATGCAATAAACCTTGTCCTCGGTGACGAAGCTCTCGACCCAATATAGGTCGGGACCAAGATTTCCGATGACCTCGCAAGAGCGTCGCGAGATCGCCTGCAAGTCCGACGCGGACATGTGGCCCGCGCCGGGTATTTCGCGTTCAATGAGATATTTAGGCACTTTCTCCCTCGTTCGTTTGTGAACGCCAAAATATGACCGGTCGTCTTGAAAACAGCCAAATAAACTCACGCCTTGAAATATCCGTCGAGCAGCATCTCGCAAAACTGCGCGAGCGGGCGCACGGATCGTTCGATTTTCATGCGCAACAGCGCGCCCTGCCAGACGTTGACGAGAAAATCAGCCATGTCTTTTGCGTCAAGGTCTTTGCGGAAACTGCCCTCCTGCTGGGCGCGGGCCAGCCCTTCCTCCAGCTTGTCGCGATACCGGCGCACGGCTTCGCGCAGGGAAAGCTGGCAAAGATCGCTCGTGTCGCCGATTTCGCCGATCAGATTGCCGAGCAGACAGCCGCCCTTGAAGTCGCGTCGCTCGGTTTCCGCGATTAGTTCGTTGAAATAGGCCTTCAACGCCGTTTCGGCGTTCACGTCCGGGCGCTGCAAATGACCATCTAGCTGCCTGATGAACGGCTCGATGTAGTGCTTGACAACCTCCGCGCTGAACGCCTCCTTGCTCGGGAAATAATTGTAAAACGAGCCCTTCGGCACGCCGACGCTCCGCACCAGCTCCTGAAGACCCGTGCCGTGATAGCCCTGCTCCATCAGGAGAGCCACCCCTTGATCCAGCAGCTTTTCTCGAAGTTCCTTGACATCCCGCCTACTCATGTTTGAGTAATACGACCGGTCGTCTCATTTTGCAAGCCGATAAAGCGCTCGGACAGGTCGCCTACCTCGGCACAAGCGCGATAATCCGCGCCGGACCGCCCGATCCGCCGGCGATCTTGATCGGCAGCGCGACGACGATGCTGCCCGTCGGCGGAAGCTGATCGAGGTTTGTCAGATTTTCCAGGCCGCTGGCGTTCGCCTCCGCCACGATGCGGTGGACGAGAAAGTCGTGGGACGGACCATAATCCACGCTGGCGGTGTCGACGCCAATCATATGGGCGTGGCGCTCGTTCACGAGCAGCGCCGCGGCCTCCGCCCCAAAGGACGGAAAATGCAGGTGGGACGCGTCTCCTGGCGTGTCGTCGCCCAAATAGGTTTTCTTGTCGGGCCAGCGCGCGCTCCACCCCGTACGCAGCAGCACGATGGAGCCATCGGCAATGCGGCCATGCGCGGCTTCCCAAGCCGCGATATCGCCGGGAGTCAACGTATAGTCCGAATTGGCGGCGGCCTTGTCCGAGATGTCGATCACCACCGCAGGGCCGATGAAGCGCTCGGGCGGGATGTCGGAACTCGTCCAATGACCTTCGGCGAAATGCATTGGCGCGTCCAAATGCGTGCCGCCGTGCTCGGGCGAGCAAAACGTATTGGTGAAATAATAGAAGCCGCCCTTCGTCATGCCCTTGTGCAACTGCTTCAACTCGAAACCGGACGGCGACGTTGGCCAATAGATGGTGTTCGCATCGAAAGAATGACTGAGATCGACGATCCTTGTCGAAGCCAAATCCAGGCTTTGTCCGAAGCCGGACGCGCACGGCCCCACGCAAAGTAGGGACGCTAAAAGCAAACCGCCGATGTTTGGTCGCTTCGCCATCGAACATTTTCCGTAAAACGCCGACGCCGGCGAATGTCCGACGTTTTGAGCAGAATGGCTCGATTTCGTTATTTTGGCGAGCGGGAATATATCGATGCTTCATCGCCTTGTTTGCAAAAGGCGGCGACGGAAATCGCGGCCCCGCCCCAGCCTCGCCCGCGTGGTCATCGAAATTACAAACCGGAGGCGAGTCGCACATGCGTCAAATCTGGATAACCAAAACGGGCCGCCCCGAGACGCTTGTGGTCAAGGAAGCGCCCGATCCGGAACCGCAAGCGGGGGAAGTCCGAATTCGAGTCGAGGCGAGCGGCGTCAATTTCGCCGACATCATGGGACGCATGGGCCTCTATCCCGATTGCCCTCCCCTTCCGGTGGTGGTCGGATACGAGGTCGGCGGCCGCGTCGACGCCGTTGGAACCGGCGCCGATCCGAACTGGGTTGGCCGCGACGTTTTCGCCGTGACGCGCTTTGGCGGATATTCCGATGTCGTTTGTGTTCCGCAGACTCAGGTTTTCGCGCGGCCCAGCGGCATGTCAGCCTTCGAGGGCGCCGCGCTGCCCGTCAATTATCTTACGGCCTGGCAGTTGGTTGTTGTCATGGGCGGCCTGAAGGCCGGCGAGACGATGCTCGTTCATTCGGCCGGCGGCGGCGTCGGCATAGCGGCGACGCAAATCGCCAAACACATCGGCGCGAACGTTATCGGCACGGCATCGGCCACGAAACATCAGCGATTGAAAGCCTTCGGCGCCGACCATTTGATCGACTATCGACGCGAGGATTTCGTGGCGCGCACGCGAGAGATAACAAGAGGTCGGGGCGTTGAACTCGTCCTTGACGCCGTGGGCGGAGAGTCGTTCAGAAAGAGCTACGGCCTGCTGGCGCCCACCGGACGTCTCGGCATGTTCGGCGTCTCCATGGCCGCGAACGCCAAGCAGCGCGATATTCTGAACATATTCAAAACTCTGGCGAACACGCCTTGGCTTCTCTTTACGCCGGTGGCGCTGCTAAACGCCAACAAGGGCGTGTTCGGCGTCAACCTCGGCCGCATGTGGGGCGAGATCGATCGGATGCGCGGCTGGATGGGCGAACTGCTCGACCTCTGGAGCAAGGGCGTCATACAACCGCAAATCGATCGTGTTTTCTCCTTCGACGACGCGCCTCGGGCGCATCATTACATCCAGGACCGCAAAAACCTGGGGAAGGTCCTGTTGAAACCTTATACCAAGCCTAACTGACAACAACCTATCGGAGCCGGTCATTGCGAGGAGGCGAAGCCGACGAAGCAATCCACGGGCCGCATGTGACTCCTGGATTGCTTCGCTGCGCTCGCAATGACGGCAGCCGTTTCTTGGATGAGTCGGAATTTATGGGAATTGGCGTTAGGCGCGCGGCCACGAGAGTTTTTTGGAAAGTCGTCGTAGAATGGGGCAAGCGCCGCAAAAGCGCCAAATGACTAATGGAGAAAATATATGCTTGTTCTCGTCCTGGGGATTGTCGTTTTTCTCGGCGTTCATAGTCTCACGACGTTTCGCGAGACGCGGACCGGCCTGATCGAACGATTTGGAGTGAGACCATACAAGGCCGCCTATGCGCTGGCGTCCCTTGTCGGGTTCGCTCTCATTGTCTGGGGCTTCTCGCTTTATCGGGCGGAAGGGTTGATCCACGTCTGGACCCCGCCGACATGGACGCGCCATCTCACCATCCCTCTGATGTGGTTCGCCTTCGTGGCGCTGGCCTGCATGAACCCGGCGCCAAGCAGGATCAGGGGCGGGCTGCGTCACCCGATGCTGGTCGCGATCAAAATCTGGGCGCTCGCGCATCTGCTGGCCAATGGCGACGCCGGCGGCATGCTGCTGTTCGGGTCGTTTCTCGCTTGGGCTGTGTTCGATCGCATCGCCGTCAAGAAGCGCGGCGACCTCGGAGCGCCGCGAATATCATCCTTCACGCGCGCGGATGGCGTCGCGCTCGGAGTTGGAACGCTGGCTTATGTGGCGATGCTGTACCTGCATCCTGTGTTGATCGGAGTGCCCGTGTTCGGCCGGTGAACGAGTTCCGTGTCGGGAGGGCGGTCGATATTCGAGAGCGTTCGCCATGAAATCAATCGTTTTGCGCTTGATTGGCTCGTCCGGTTCCAACGCTCCAAGCCCCTCACCTCCCCTCTCCCCGCAAGCGGGGAGAGGGGACGTCAACGCGACTCCCTTCGCCATGAATTAACGAGATAACAATGACCTATGAGAATGGGCGGATCGCCGGCCGCCTCCTCTCCCTGCTTGCGGGGAGAGGTACGGTGAGGGGCTTGGGGCATTTCGCGCCGCGAAGCGATCAGGCGGAGTTGGTATCAATCATGGCCTGTTTCCGTCACTATCGTATCGCGCACCGCGGAGGCGAAGGCTTGGCGAGCGAACGGGTCGTTGAGGAAAGCATTTCTTAGCGACATTGGCAGTTCGAGTTGAACCCCCGCGCGCAAACGCCCCCTGTTGCAAATGTTGCCGGGGGCTTTTCCCTGCATGTGGTGATCGGTCGATGTCTTGAACCCGACACGCTCCAGCGCGGCGCCGATCGCGTCGCGCAGACTTTCATGCAAGCCGCCCAACCAGATCGTCCGATGGTCGCCGCGATCGGCCCGTCCGTGCACCCCGATGGCGACGTCGGAGGATTCGACAAGCGCGAGCGCCCTCGGTTCGTCAAAGCGCGCCGAGGTTATGTGAAGCCGCCTTCCGGAGACGAGCCCCTCGAAGCAGTAGAGCGAGAATACATCGGCCGCTATCAATGCGGCGGTCTGGGAAGTCCCCGCCTCGATCCGTCCCCCATGGGGCGCCACGACGGCGATCGGCGAGGCTCTGTCAATCACGCGGATTCGATAATGAACCCCCTCTGCTTCGCCGGTGGCCAAGTCAGCATAACTGTCATAGAGATCCGACACTGGCCGGCTTCTCCTTTCTGGATTTCGGCGAAGTTCGCGCGGGGATGATCAGCCGATCCCCTCGTCGATCATGACCTTCTTGGCCACGGGATCGGCCTCCACGTGGCGAAGCAGCCGTTCGCAGTTCGGATGGTTCTGGAGGCCGCCCGGCAGCATCGCGCGCGCCCAGCGCAACATCGGCAGGACATAAGCGTCGAGGAACGTGCGGCGGCCGCCGAGAACGTGATCCTTCCCGACGAGATGCGCGTCGAGCAAATCTAGCTTCCTGGCGATCAAAGCTTGCGCCGCGGTCTTCACCGCTTCCAGCGCCGCCGGATCCTGCGAGGTCGTGTATCGCCCCGGCGAGAACAGCGGGAAGAAGGCCGGATGCAGATCGCCTGTCAGGAAATGAGACCAGCGGTCAAGCTCGGCCTCGTCCCGCGGCGACCCGTCCGATCCGAGCCGGGCGTCGGGGAAGCGCCGCGCGAGATAGTGGAGGACGGCGCCGGCCTGCGTCAGTGTCCACCCCTCGCCGGTGTCGAGCGCCGGCACCGCGCCGGCGGGATTGATGGCGCTATAGGTCGGATCGCCGAGCTTCACGCGGATCGCCTCATAGGGCGCTCCGATCCATTCGAGCACGAGATGCGGCGCCAGTGAACATGCGCCTGGGTAATAGTAGAGCTTGAGCATGGGTCACTCCATCAAGAGATATGTCGTTTTCGAAAGTCGCCCTCAATCACGCACGTAGGCCTTGAATGACAGGTAGCCACCGATCAGCAGGAAGACCACCCCGATCGCGATGAGCGCGCCGCCGGGAGCCGGGGCGAGCTTTGACGCCATCGCGGCGATTTGCATCGGAAAGATCATGCGGATGAGGCCGATGATCAGCGACAGCCAGCCCATGACTGTCACGACGACCGGCCAGCCGCCGGTCCAACGGTTATGGAAATACACGATAGCGAGGCCGGGCACGAAGGCGGCATAGCCGGCCAGCACGACAAGCATCGGGCTTTGCGCCATGCCCTCGATTAGGGTTGGCATCGCGTCGAGATTGGCCAGCACCATCGCGGCGGTCGCGACGAGCGTGGGGCCGAGAAGAGCAGCGATCGTTTTCGAAGTCGACATCGGAACCGTCCTTTACGATGCGGCGGCGCGCGAAACATGCGCGCGGATCAATCGCGCGTCCTGCCCTTGTGAACGCGACCCTTGCTTGCCGGTCGCTCCTTCTTCAATTTCGGAAGCTTCGGGCCGTCGCCCGCCGCCTGGACGGGCCGCAAGCGCCGCCTGCCGGCGGGTGACATTGCGTCGTCAAGCTTACCCATCGCACCGCCCTCCCCGACTTCGCCATGCCAAACATGTAGTCACGCGAACCAGAAATTTCATCGACCTCGATCAAAAGGCGAAGAACGCCCAACGACTCCGCGACGCCAACGGCGAAGCGGCAACGGAAATAGCCGATTAGCGATCGCGGCGTTTACTTAAAATATACGGAAAGCGTGTCCTTTGACTTCCACCAAACGAATAAGCAAGCCGCCGCCGCGTTGGCGCGGCGTATCGGCGAGGTCGGCATGAACGATAAATCTTCGCCTCTCGCGCTAAGAATTCGTGGACTCGCCAAATCCTTCGAGCGACCGGCGGTGGACGGGCTCGATCTGTGCGTCCCCGCCGGCGAATTCTACACCTTGCTCGGACCCAATGGCGCGGGCAAGACGACCACGATGCGCATGGTCGCCGGCCTCCTTCCGCCGGACCGCGGATCGATCTCCATCTTTGGCGTCGACGCGCTGGCCGATCCCATCGGCGCCAAGCGCATCATGGCCTGGGTTTCCGACGAGCCGATGCTCTACGACCAGTTGACGCCGATGGAGTATCTCGACTTCGTGGCCGGGTTGTGGGAGGTCGACGCGAAGCTCGCCGAGGCGCGGGCGCGCGATTTGCTCGCCTGGCTCGGTCTCGCTCCCCATGCAGATGAGCGTTGCGCGCAATTTTCCAAGGGCATGCGTCAAAAGCTGGCGCTCGCCGGCGCGCTCGTGCATGAACCAAGGCTGATCATCCTGGATGAACCCTTCACCGGCCTCGACGCCGGGTCGTCGCGCGTGGTGAAGGACGTGCTGCGCGAGCGCGTCCGCGCCGGCTGCTCGGTGATCATGACGACTCATATTCTGGAGGTCGCCGAGCGCATGGCCGATCGCATCGGCGTCATGTCCAAAGGAAGACTCATCGCCGACGGCCGGCTGGATGAGTTGCGGGTTCGAGCGGGTTCCGGCGACGCCAGTCTCGAGGACACGTTCCTGGCTCTCGTCGCGCAAGACCGGGTCGCGGCATGAGCGCGCCCGGCTCCGTCCGTTGGTTCGCGTCGCATGAAACGCGGCTCGCGTGGCGCGACTGGAGTTGGCTGATGACTCGCGGGGGCCGCCGGCGCGGCCATGCGGCGGCGTTCGGCTTTCTCGCCTTCGTCTTGTTCCTGCATGGTCTCGCCTATGTGTTTTTATCGCGTTCGACCGGCCTGACTGGCTCGGGCGACGCGCGGGAGCTCGTCGTCATCGCCTGCATGCTGGCGCTGGCCTTCTCGGCCATGCTGTCGCAAGCGATGGAGTCGGTGACGCGCGCCTTTTACGCGCGCGGGGATCTCGAGCTGATCCTGACCTCTCCGGCGGCGACGGCGCGGCTGTTCGCCGTGCGCATTTGCGCGATAACCGCGACGATTCTTTCCATGTCGCTGGTTTTCGCCGCGCCGTTCATCAACATGCAGGCTTGGCTCGGCGGAGCGCGCTGGCTCTGCGCCTATGCGGTCGTGGTCACGCTGTCGATGCTCGCGGTCGCCGTCGCGATTCTGATCGTCGGCGCGCTATTCGCCGTCATCGGCGCGAGGCGCACGCGATCGATCTCGCAGATCGTCGCGGCGGTGATCGGCGCGGCTTTCGCCATCGGGTTGCAGTTCGCCGCGATCGTCTCGTTCGGCACGATGGCCGTTCCCCGATTCGCCGTGTTGGAGCGGCTGGCGCCCGGCCCCGATAACGCGATTTTATGGCCGGCCCGGGCCGTTTTCGGCGAGCCGGCGGCGCTCGCCTTTTTCATCGGTCTCGGCGTGGTCGCCCTCGCCGCGGTGATCGGCGTTTTCGCGCCGCGCTTTGGCCGGCTCGCGCTGGCCGCCGGCGGCGTGTCGCATGGCGCCACGAAAAAGAGCCGGACAGAAACGCGCTTCCGCGGCGCGTCGCCCGCGCAGGCGCTGCGGCGCAAGGAGTGGTCCCTGCTGGTTCGCGATCCCTGGCTGATGTCGCAGACGCTGATGCAACTGCTCTATTTGTTGCCCGCCGCCTTCCTGCTTTGGCGCAGCTTTTTCAGCGAAGGCGGCGTCGCGACGTTCCTATCGCCGATACTGATCATGGCGGCAGGACAATTGGGCGGCGGCCTCGCCTGGCTCGCGGTGTCCGGCGAGGACGCGCCTGAACTCATCGCCACGGCGCCGGTTCCGAGCAATAATGTTCTGCGCGCCAAGACCGAGGCGGTGCTTATCGGGGTCGCCATTGTTTTCGCGCCCCTCGTCATGATGCTCGCCGCCGTCGCGCCGTTCGCCGCGCTGGTCTCGCTCGTCGGCCTCACGGTCGCGGCGGGTTCCGCCACGGCGATTCAATATTGGTTTCGCGCTCAGGCCAAACGCAGTCATTTTCGGCGACGCCAAACCTCGTCGCGCGTCGCGACATTCGCCGAGGCGCTGTCCTCGAACGGATGGGCCGGCGCCGGCGCTCTGGCGGTCACGGGAACATGGCTCGCCATAGTCCCCGGCGTCATGGTTGTCGCGATGCTGGCCGGCGTATGGTGGATCAGCCCAGCCAGATGTTCGGCTGCGAATTGAGGCAGCCCTATCGCGGGAGGCGCCGGCTCCGCGATAAGGTGCGGCGACGCAATTATGGCCCATTCGATTAACGACAGCTATCGGAGTTCACGGATGAAAAGATTCGATGGGAAAGTCGCGCTTGTCACCGGCGCGGCGCGTGGACTGGGCCGGGTGACCGCGCAAGCCTTCGCGCGCGAGGGGGCGAAAGTCGTGGTGGCCGACATCGACGAGGCGGGCGGCGAAGCAACAATGAGCCTCATTCGCGATGAGGGGGCCGAAGCTCTGTTCATACGCGCGGATATCGGAACCGAGTCGGACGTCGCGGAGCTGATCGAGAAGACGGTCGACGCATACGGCCGTCTCGATTGCGCCGTGAACAACGCGGGCGTCGTGCGATTCACTCCGCTCGTCGAAGAGACGGCGGCAGGTTTCGACTTTCATCTCCATACAAATCTTCGCGGCGTGTTTTATTGCATGAAGCATGAGATCCGTCAGATGCTCAAGAATGGCGGTGGCGCGATCGTTAATCAGTCTTCCATCACGGGGAGCCTAACCGGCAACCCCGGCGAGACCGCCTACGCCGCGACAAAGGGCGGCGTGGACGGTCTCACCAAGTCAGCGGCGCTCGAAGTCGCCAAGCACAACATCAGCATTAACGCCATAGCGGCGTGCGGCATCGACGCGCCAGGCGACGTTTTCCATCAGTGGATTGAAAAAGAAAAAATCACTCCCGAAGCCGCGGGCAAGCTGTTCCCGATCGGCCGGATGGGCAAAGCCGACGAACTCACCGCGGCGGTTTTGTTCCTATGCTCCGACGAGGCGCGGTTTATCGTGGGTCATCTACTTGTCGTCGATGGAGGATGGATCGCGCGATAAGAATTCGTCCAACGACGCCTGAGGATCCAACCCTGAGCCCGGGAATATTTCCGGGGCTCCGACTCGAAGTCAAAGCTTTCCAAGGAGGACCAACACAAGGAGCACGAGCACGACGACGCCGAGGCCGCCGCCTCCGTAATAGCCCATCCCATAGAACGGTCCTCCGCCTATCCCGCTGAATCCGCCAAGCAGCGCAATGACCAGAATTACTAGAATGATCGTGCCGATGGACATGTTCATCCTCCTTTGCCGGACGACCGCAACGAAAGCTTCACGTCCCAAGTCGTCGCGAACACACCCCGTTGAGCGTGCTCGAAGGAGAAACGAAACGCGGTTTGTAACGTTCCCCAAACGCGCCCCTTGAATCTATTTTTTTGCTTGGCCTTTGCAGAACAGCGCATCGGCCGCGGCGCGAGCGCTCAATATTGCTTCTGGGCTTTTGCGCGGCGAACTCGTGGGTCCTAGGGGCCCGGGCGTCCCGGGGCGGATTTCGGTTTTGACCGATTTCCATTTGCGGCCGCTGCTCTTGACCTCGACTTGAAAGGCGCGACAGGCACGACGCATTATCTGTCCTTCTCCGACCTGTTGGTCTGTTGAAAAGCTCGTTCCGCATCTTGGCGCTTCGTACTGCCCAGTGGCCGGATCGCCACGCAACGGAAGGATGTCGGACAATATGTCGCGACGACTTCAGCGCCGCCAACAATAGGAGAGACCGCCAAACCGGGTAGAAAGTTCCGTCATAATCTCCAACGTCGTTTCGCCAAATTTTGTGCGGCTCCATGCCAAATCGACCTCCGCACGTTCTACTTAGGAGGTTCAAATGGAATGAACAGCACAAATTCGGCGCCCGGATCAGCGCGGCGACCACGGTGCGCGAGGCTCTGGATCTTATCGCTCGGAACGAGCCAGATCTCGCCATTCTCGACGTGAATCTCGCTGTGGAAAGCAGCTTTCCAGTCGCTCAAAAGCTTCACGAGTTGGGGATCGCGTTCATTTTCGCGACGGGATATGGCGAAAGCGCAGCGTCTCCACCCAAGCTGGCCTATGCGCCGGTGGTCACCAAGCCCTATAGAGGACCGCGGTTGCTTACCGCGCTGGCCGAAGCCGCGCGGCTTCGCGAACCGCGGGGCTAGTCGAGGCCCGCCGTGAATTGCATGGGCTTGACCGATGGCTTTGGCGTCCTAAACGGCGCGTTTTCGAGCCGTTCAATGATGCTTTGCATGCCCTAAACTCGTCACCCCCGTTTGAGCGCGCGCAACCGTTCTCGGGTCCATCAACGCCTTGAATTCCACGCGGCGCCCACGATGCAGCCCGCCGCCAACGCCAGACCGAGGCAAAGGGCGGGATTCGCCCGAACAGTCGATTCAAAAACCTCTTTTGCGGCAACCGCTCGCTCTTTGGCATGATCGGCGGCTTTGAGGCCTTTTTCGGTTGCGACCGCCACCGCGTCTTGGGTTGTGTGTATTGCGTCAGTGGCCGCTTGCGTCGCATGGTCCAAGACGGGACTGAGGGTTTTCTCGATCTGACCCGGCGCCTCCCTCAGCGCGTTCAGCGCGCTTTCAGAAGCGTTCGAAACTTTATCGGTTAGCGTCGTGCTGTGCATCATCTTGCTCCAACGTACGAGGTATAAGAATTATGCGAACGTAAAAGCGGTTGAATAGTCGCTCTCCCTTCGCATAATTCGAGTTCGCGCACGTGCGTCTCTCGTTCAGACAACGCCGAGCGCAAGCGTCCCCTCGCCTGTAAGCGCAGGCGAAGTCGCGCGTTTAGCCGTGCTTCTTCACCCAATTCTCGATTTCGCTGTGCGCCTGTTCCTTGGTGTAGCCGTAGCGCTCTTGCAGCCGGCCCGCGAGTTCGGATTGCTTTCCCTCGACCAATTTGAGGTCGTCCTCGGTCAGCTTGCCCCACTGCTGCTGGACCTTGCCTTTGAGCTGCTTCCAATTGCCTTCGATGATATCCCAGTTCATGATGTTCTCCTTGGTGATAGGACGGGTCGTCCAAGTGTGGAACGCTGGGGTCGCCCCATTGTTCCGAATTTCTCAAACAGCAAGATTTAACCTCATCGTTGCCGATAACCAGAGCGTCGAGGCCGCGATCGTCTCGGTCGGCGGCTTTCTCGGCATCAAGGAAAAGTATGTCGCTGTTCCGATCAACGCACTTCGCCCCACCGAAAGAAACGGCAAGTGGCGTCTGATCATGAACGCGACCAAGGAAATTCTGAAATCCGCGCCGGGCTTCAAATATGACAGGTCCCAGGAGGTTTGGACGGCGGGCTGAGCTACGGCCATTTCCGCTGGGAGCGACTTCAACCATGCGCTCCGCCTTCCTTTGGAGGCGGAGCTCGCGCTTTAAGAGGAGGCCGGCTCAAACATGAAGTGCAA
>PLZT01000667.1 GCA_003152255.1 Methylocystaceae bacterium
GATGACGTGGGAATGTTGCAATTGGCCGCGCTTTTCAAGCGCCCGCCCCTTCTTGACACCGACGAAGACGCCCGCATATAGCTGTTCCGCTTTTAAGAGCCGTCGCCCAGCGCGGCGCCGTGGCGGAGTAGCTCAGTCGGCTAGAGCAGAGGAATCATAATCCTTGTGTCGGGGGTTCGAGTCCCTCCTCCGCTACCACGCGTCCCCCACTATATTTCGCCTGGGGGAACGCCTCGCCGCCAATGAGCGCGGCTAGCTTACCTTTGACTTCGACTTGAAACCCTTCCCTTGGCGGTTTGGGGTGGACGGTTACGCTGTAGACCAGGGCGCGAAAACTGGCGACGAGCGCTCCTCGATCATCGTCGGCCTCGGCGTGATCGGTCAGAACGCTCGCGAGCCGATCTACGGTTGAGATATAGCTGTCTAAGGTAGCCGGATGGAGAGCAATGATACGGGGAACTTCCTCCAGCGACGATAGTTCGTGCTGGGCTTGCAGCACCCCGGCCTTCAGCTGAGCGATTCGGGTTCGAGCGTCGTCCCAGCAGATCACCCCCTTGATGACCATGTCGATTGTTCGTTGACGCTCGCTTTCCAGCCGGTCCCGCTTTCTTTCGATCCTTGTCCTCGTCGCAATCGCAGTCGACGCGAGGCGTTTGCGTTCCTCATTGTAAGTTCGGACATAGGTTTCGATGAGACGGGGATTCTTTAACTCCTCCACCATGCCCTTCAAGACCGCTTTCTCCACGTCAGGAAGATAGAAAATGCGGCGATTTGAACAACTTCCACTCTCCCTAACGGCGGCGTCGAGGACATCTTGAAGCAGCGTCACCGGACGCACGCGCCGTCAAGGAGGCTCGCGTCTCGGAAGGCGCCGCGCAAAAATATCTCGACAAGATCCGCTTGCAATCGCGGTTCGGCGGCGTGTCGCAACTCGAGGTCGTCGACGCGCAGCGCACGCTGCTCAACGCCACGATCGCCCGCGTGCAAGCCAAAGCGCTGCGCCTTACCGACACCGCGGCGCTTTTCGTCGCGCTCCGAGGGGGGGGTGAACGTCAAGGAGGAAAAATGTGGTGCAAGAATTACTGGTGGGGAATCCTGCGCCAAGCGTCTCGTTTGGTCGCTTTCCCGGTCTCCTGCTAGTGGCGCGGCCTGCTTCTCAGCCGCGACGCGCTGTCCGCGGTTGTCGGCTCGCGAACGATCGCGGCGTTCGCGCGCGGTTTTCGACGCGAGGAGAACCGAAGCGCCCAGAAATGCGCTCCGCGGTAATGGCGAATGCATTCACGACTTCGCTTCGTTTTCGAGCAGTGCGCGCTTCCGATCCACGCCCCAGCGGTAGCCGGAGAGCGAACCGTCGTTCCTCACGACACGGTGGCAGGGAATGGCCACTGCGATCCTGTTAGCCGCGCAGGCTCGGGCGACGGCGCGCGCCGCCTTCGGCGCGCCGAGGCGGCGAGCGATCTCGGCGTAGCTCGCCGTCTCGCCTGCCGGAATTGCCCTCAGCGCTTGCCAGACGCGCTGCTGGAAAGCGGTGCCGCGCACGTCGAGCGGAAGATCGAGCCCGAGTTGCGGCGCTTCGACGAAACCTACGATGCGCGCGACGAGCAGGTCGAAATCGCGATCTCCGCCGATCAGATCGGCGTTCGAAAATTGCTCCTGAAACTCATCGACGAGCTCCCCGGGATCGTCGCCGAGCGAGATGGCGCAGATACCCTTCTCGGAGCAGGCGACAAGGATCGCGCCAAGCGAGCATTGCGCCACGGCGAAGCGGATATGGGCGCCCTTGCCGCCGCCTTTGAACGCCGTCGGCGTCATGCCCAAAATCTCGTTGGACCGCTCGTAGAAGCGGCTGTTCGAATTGAAGCCGGCACCATAGATCGCTCGGGTCACGCTGGAGCCCTTATCGACGAGTTCGGCCCGAACCCTGTTCATACGATGCGCCGCGCCATAGGCCTTCGGAGTCAGGCCAGTGATCGCCTTGAACCGCCGATGGAAATGGAACGGGCTCATGCCGAAGGAAGCCGCGAGGTCGTCGAGCTTCGGCGGCTCCTCGGCGCTCTTGATCAGATGGCATGCTTCGGCGACAATGGCTGCGTACTTCTCGGCTGGCGAAGGTCCATTGGGATTGCAGCGGCGGCATGGCCGACAGCCGGCGGCCTCGGCTTCCGCGGGCGACACGTAAAAGCTGACATTTTTCCGATTGGCCGTGCGGGATGGGCAAGACGGTCTGCAGTAAACGCCCGTGGTCCTGACCGCGTATACGAAGGTCCCGTCGGCCGCCGCGTCGCGTTTGACGACGCTGTTCCAGCGAAAATCGAATCCAGTCGTCCGTGCGTCGTGATTCATGGCGAAGCTCATCCTGCTGCTCCTGGCGTGCTCGCTCGTCGGAAGCCAAATTCGCGAAGGCGAGATTGGCGGGACGCCGCCTTGCGCGCAAGATGCGGCTCGCGGAGCCGGCCGCGCTTCGCGCCGAGGGAAGCGGCGTGCCGACGCGCTCCCGCGCAAAGCGCTCAGACGGCCGCCAGCCGCGCACGATCCACGTCGGGACTGCGATACAGTTCTTCCGGGATCTCTCCCAAAAATGAGTCATGGACCTGCCCCGAAGCGAGCCCGTAAAATTTTTGAAAACTCATGATCAGGGGACGCCATTTATCGGGATCGATCCGGTTCGGCCAGCCGTCCATGAGAATTTCCGGCGCGACATGCACGCGTTGAATCCGCGCTTCGAACAGCAAGAGCGCGCCTTTCCAGGGGCTATCCTCGCCCAAGCCGTGCCTGGCGGCGACGACGGCCTCCATCTGCACCGGACATTCAAGGGCGCGTGGCGCCGAGACCGTTTCGGACGGGACCCGCGTCAGGCCGGCGGTCTCGAACTTTTTCGACTCGTGGCTATAGCCCCTTGCCGCCTTGGGAGCCGGGACAGGATTGGCGCCAGTCAAACGCGCCAGACGATTGACCGCCGCGACTTCTTTCGCGGACGGCAGATTGAGGACGCATTCCCCGGTCCGGATCAAATTCCACGTGGTCTTGGAGGAAGAATCGAGACCAAGCGCGCATCGCCAGCCAAGCCAGAAGGCGGACGACATCGGCGCGATGTTGGCGCTTCCGCCCTCATTTTTTGTGCTGATCAGGACGACTGGCGTCCCGAAATAGAGAATTGATGGTTCAACGACTATGTGTTCGTCGCGCATGGGACCTTAGCCTCGCCGTGGTGTGACGGCTATTACGTAAGGCGGACGGCCTTCCTAATTCACTCCGGTTCTTGCCCTTGAATCGGAGGCGTCGTCGATATTGCTGTCTTGTGACCCCGATGACGTTCTCGACGCGCCGTGAAGTTCGGAGCGATCACGCCGCGAATTACTCCTGATTCCGGATCAAGGCGATCAACTGATCGAGGCCTTTCGCGAGCGCCTCGGCCGAGCCGTTCAGCTTCGCGAACAACAAGCCGCCCTGAATGGTCGAGAGGAACAGCAGGCTCAGGCTTTTCGGATCGAATTTGGCGCTCAGCGCGCCGCATGCCTGTAGCGCGAGCAATGCGCGCTCGATTTCTCCGGCCCATGCTTGGAATCCGGCTGTGAGGGCCGTCCGATGACTCTGCCGGTAGGGCGCGAGTTCATTGGCCAGCGAACCTATCGGGCATCCTCCAACCCGGCCATACGCTTCGGCGAGCAGCACGAGCTTATTGCGCCACGCCAAGAGCCGCTCCCATGAATCGACCGCCGCGAGTTCGGCTTGCTGTTCGGCTATGACGCGCGACCCTTGGAATTCGATCACGGCCTGCAGCAATTCGTCCTTGTCGGCGAAATAGTGATACAGTTGGGACTTGCTGGCGCCGACGTGGTGACGCACGTCGTCCAGGCTCGTTTCTCGGGCTCCCGATTTGAACACGAGCTCAGCCGCCGCGGCGACGATCCGCTCGCGCATTGCGCGCCCCTTTGCCGTCAGCCGTCCTCGTCCAACCGAAGTGTCCTTCATCGCCGAATTCCATAAATGGACTTGACAGTCCATTCTAGCTCTTGTTTATGGACCGCGCGGTCCAAATTAGCTGGCGACTCCCGCTCGTGCGGGATAGGGGTCGTCGGCAGGGTCGCTCCGATCGAGATTGAGGAAGGGAAGCCGATGCCTTTGAGTACTCCCGGACTGGAAGCCTTGTCCGTTCTGTTCGCTGGCTTTCTGGTGTGGCTGTCCGCTCTCATCCAGCACTTTAGCAATATTCTGGAGCGCGGCGCACGATATGTGATGAGCGATCGATCCGTCGCCCCCGCCGTGCAAGGCTTTTTCGGTCGCGCGACGCGGACCCTCTCGAACAATATCGAATCCGCGCTGATGTATGCGCCAGCCGTTCTGGTCCTGATCCTTCTGGAGCGCACGAACGCGCTGACCGCTCTGGCCGCGATGGCGTATATTGGGGCGCGGGGCGTCTTCTCGATCGCCTACTGATTGAATGTCCCTGTAATCCGGTCCGTCGCGTGGCTCGCGGGCATGGTTTGTTGCGCGGCGATGATGGTCAGCGTGGCCCTGATTTCTGGGGTCGGTTAAAGCCCTCGCGCTGAAAGTTGAATTTTGGATTTCCGTAGGAAGTCAAAAAGACAGTGATGTCCGAGTCTTAGAGGCGTTGGGTAGTGTCTCGGTTTGAGTTAGCCATTTGGGTCGAAGCGGCGGCGATGATCGTGCGAATGGCCTCATGGGCGCTTCTAAAAACCCTAAAG